>NZ_JAEILC010000046.1:0-77415 GCF_016307435.1 Pseudomonas sp. S4_EA_1b
CGGTTACCACCCCTCAGATCATTGTTTGTAATCGCTGCAAAGCGGTGCGCGCTCTTTGGCGACGTAGCGTTGCAGGTCGGCCTGAGACAGGCTGCCTGCGTTGCGATGGCCCTGGACCTTGCGCACGATTTCATCGGCGATCGGGCCGGTGTAGAGCGCGTCCGGCCCTTCCTTGGCGATGCGCTTGAACACCTGGGCCAGCGCCGGGTTTTGCAGCAGGGTACCGGTGGCTTTGGGGCTACCGTCGGCGTTCAGAAAGTACGCCGCCATGTCCGGCGATTGGGCGATATACGGGTCGGCGGCAATCAGGCTGTGCAAGCGGGGTGAGATCGCGAAGCCTTGTTCCGCCAGACGGATCGCCGGCTCGAACAGTTTGGCCCACTGCAAGTGGCCGGTCTTTTTGTGCGCCATTTCCAGTGCGCGTAAAACCCCCGGCGTACCGACCGAGCGTCCGCCGATCTGCGCGTCGGGAAACGCCATCGGTTTGCCGTCGGCGTTGAGGAACAGTTGACCCGTCGCCCCGGCCGGTGCGGTCTCGCGGCCGTCGTACGCGTGCACCGTTTGGCCATCCCACAGCATGATGAATGCGCCGCCACCGATGCCCGAGGACTGCGGCTCCACCAAGGTCAACACCGCCTGCATCGCAATCGCGGCGTCAATCGCCGAGCCGCCTTGGCGCAACATCTCGCGTCCGGCTTGCGCGGCCAGCGGGTTGGCGGCGGCAGCCATATGGCGTTCGGCGTGACGGGTAGTGAGGTCGGTGCGATAACCCGAGCCCAGCTCCGGCGCCGGTGGTTGTTCGTTGACCGAGGTATGGCAGGCCGTCAGGGCCAGGGTTGCGGCGATGACCGTCAGTTGACGGCGAGAAATCGAAAACACGCGCTGAACTCCGTTCATGGTGAGCAAGATCCGTTGTCCTTTAGGTACGGCTTTTTTACAGGTAAATCGTGCCTTGCATGTACAGCGCGGCCTTGCCGGAGATAATCACGCGGTCGCCTTTGCACTGGCAGTGCAACTGGCCTTTGCGCAGGCCGCCCTGCTCGGCCGTCAGGTGGGATTTGCCCAGGCGCTCGGCCCAGAACGGGGCCAGCGAAGTGTGTGCCGAACCGGTGACCGGATCTTCGTTGACCCCCACATTCGGCCCGAACCAGCGGGAGATGAAGTCAAACCGCGTGCTGCGCGCGGTCACGGCGATTCCGCGTTTGGGCATGCCCTTGAGGCGTGCAAAGTCCGGAGTCAGCGCGGCCACTTGAGCCTCATCCTGCACCAGCACAATGAAGTCATCGGTGTTGAATACGTCGGCATGCTCAATGCCCAGCGCGGCCAGCATACCGGCGGGTGGCTCGCACGGGTGGGGCACTTTGGCCGGGAAATCCATCGCCAGTTCGTCACCGTTGCTTGTCACCCGAAGCTCGCCGCTGCGGGTGGCAAAACGCAGCACGTCAGAGGTGTCCGCCAGTCGATGAATCAACACCCAAGCCGCGGCGAGCGTGGCGTGACCACACAGGTCCACTTCGACTTCGGGGGTAAACCAGCGCAACTCATAGCCATCGCCACGGCGCACGAAGTAGGCGGTTTCCGAGAGATTGTTCTCGGCGGCGATCGCTTGCAACTGCTCATCGGGCAACCACTCAGTGAGCGGGCAGACTGCGGCCGGGTTGCCGCCGAAAGGCTGTTCGCTGAAGGCGTCGACTTGATAAATGTCCAGTTTCACCGCAGGGCACTCCGTGTGGGGGGAGGCTGGACACTAACAGTGGGTCAAGGGAGCGTCAAAATACAGTTGGGGAGTTTTTTTGTGCGCATGCAGACCGTGTTGCTTATCGTCATCTGCGGCACGGAGCGGGCCTGCGGCCGGCGGGGCTTTTCGGCAGGCATAAAAAAACGGCCTACCTTTCGGTAAGCCGTTTTTAGTACTTGGTGGCTACACAGGGACTTGAACCCCGGACCCCAGCATTATGAATGCTATGCTCTAACCAACTGAGCTATGTAGCCAAGTGGCGCGCATTATTCGCGCAGAACGACAACGCGTCAAGCGTTTATTTTGAGTTTTTATCTACGCTTTCAACTGTTTAACCGAAACAGGGCTAAATGGCGACGAGCGGAGAGGTGGAAAGCGGCATCGGTTGCCCGGCAAGCGTTTCCACCGGGCACTGTGAGGTAGGTTTCTGAAGCGGATATTCGGTTGGGCGATATCCCTGCCGCCCAACTATGGCTCCGGTTACGGCTGACGCGAGCTGTGGGTGACGCGCTTGAGCTGTTCGCGAGCCCGAGACAGGCGGGAGCGGACGGTGCCGATAGGTATGTCCAATACATCGGCGGTGTCTTGGTAGCTACCGTCGGTTTCCAGCGAGGCGTAGAGCGTTTTACGCATTTCCGTCGGCAGATGGTCGATGGCATTCAAGGTTTTTTCCAACCGGCGGTTGACCTCGAACTCCCAGTCCAGGTTGTTGTTTTCATCCTGGCCGTGCCACAGCGATTCGTCGAACTCACAGTGAACCGGCTTGGCATACATTCGCCTGAAGTGATTGCGGATCAGGTTCTGGGCGATGCCGCACATCCAGGTGCTGAGTGTTGCGATGCCGCTGTAGCGTTCACGGTTACGCCAGGCTTCCAGGTAGGTCAATTGCAGAAGATCGTCCGCATCCTCCGGGTTGAGCACCCGCTTGTGGATAAAGCGTCGGAGTTTTTTTTGCTCGTCGTCTGTCAGGTGATGCATGAATTGAGGCGAGCTGCCAACGAGGTGAGCTAAAGCTTCAATAGGGATATTCATGTTTTTTTCCTTTGGGTAGACGCAGTCGAAACATGTCGACAGGACCCCTTTAGCACTGCCTGTGCCAAACGGAAAAAACTCATAACCCTATGATTTATATGTATAAATATCTTGAAATATCTGAGATTCGTGCAGCCTGTTGCGCGGCGGCGCGCAAGCTTGTGCAAGTCTTTTCAAATTTGTCCTGAGATCATTTTTGATGGAACCGCTCAGGAAGGTCTTGCCACACAGGGAAACACTCTTCCTGTGCTGGTCAGTCCATGAAAGTCGAATCCAAAAATGATGTGCAAGCGAACCAACGCTTGGATCAACCGGTTCTAAATCCCGCTACCGTGGCGATGCCCACGAAGGCTGCTGACGAACTTTCGTTCTTGTTCAGTCAGGAAGTGGACGCCAATTCCCGACCGTTGAGCGAACGCAAGATGGGATTTCCCATCCCTCCCGTCGAACATATGGTGCAGCTGTACGATCAGTTGGGTCATCCGGCCCAAGCGACCATGGCGGCGATCTCCCGTCGAGTCAGGATGCTATTGCTGCAGAAGCCCACTGTCGAGAAGTTGCTGGAGCTGACGGGGCGGGACCCGGCACGCGCATTTGTGGTGCTCAAGTATGTGGCGGCTCATGCGGACAGCGAAGCGCGTCCGGCTGAGGCCGCCTTGGCGCGCGATGCCATTAACCGGTTGGAAATCCGTTTCAAAGGGGAGATCCAGGCCGGGCTGAACATCGCCTCGGCGCTGCAGACGGCGAGTATCGATCCGCAGGAGCGCCAGGCCCTGCGTACGCTCTACTACGCCAGCGTAGTGGCGCGGCAATCGCTGGCCACGATGATGCAGGCGTTGCTGGGGGTCTATGGTGGCGAGCGGTTTCACGATGGGCTCAAGATCATGCGTAAAGCCTTGGCGGACGATATTGCCGCGCTGGTGTCGTCAAGCCCCACGGCCGTGTTGCGCACCTTATTGTTGGGGCTGCAAAGCTGCGGACAGTTGAGCGGCGTCTTGGCCGGCTGCCGTGCGTTGATTGAGCGCCTGGGTGTCGGGCATGACGCCGTGGAATTGCTGCAGCGGCTGTTGGGTTACGCCGGTAGCGGTATTGATGCCGGTGAATTCTTGCGCCTGGGCACTGATCTGGGCGGTGGCTCGATCGCTCAGAAGTTGGTCGTCCTCAACGCGTTTTACCCGCTACTGCAGCAGATGCCCCTGGCGTTGTGGGGGGACAGCCAGACCCGCCGTGAGACTCTGCATATGCTCTTGCTAGTGATCGATGAGTTGGACCGCAGTGTACGTGGGCCCAAACGCTTTGCTGGCGAGCCGAGGGCCGCGACGTGACCGCATTGTCGGCCATCAACCGTGTCCTGCTCAAAGTGGCCCAGCGCGCCGAAGTTCTCGGCGCGGTGGTGGTCATGGCCATCGTGTTCATTTTTATCGTGCCGTTGCCCACCTGGCTGGTGGATATCCTGATTGCGCTGAATATCTGTATCTCGTGCCTGTTGATTGTCCTGGCGTTGTACTTGCCGGGGCCGCTGGCGTTTTCCTCGTTCCCGTCAATTCTGTTGCTGACCACCATGTTCCGACTCGCGCTGTCGATCGCGACCACGCGCCTGATCCTGCTGGAGCAGGATGCGGGCGACATTGTCGAGGCCTTCGGCAACTTCGTGGTGGGAGGCAACCTGGCGGTGGGCATGGTGATCTTCCTGATCCTTACGCTGGTCAACTTCCTGGTGATTACCAAGGGCTCGGAGCGGGTGGCCGAGGTTGCGGCGCGCTTTAGTCTGGATGCGATGCCAGGCAAACAGATGTCCATCGACAGTGACTTGCGTGCCGGCCTGATCGACGGTGCGCAGGCACGCGACAAGCGTGAGCAGTTATCCCGTGAGAGCCAGTTGTTCGGCGCCATGGACGGGGCAATGAAGTTCGTCAAGGGCGACGCTATCGCAGGCTTGATCATTGTGGTGGTCAACCTGTTGGGCGGTTTCTCCACGGGCATGTTCCAGCATGGGTTGAGTGCATCAGACTCGATGGCGTTGTACTCGGTGCTGACCATCGGTGATGGGCTGATCGCGCAGATTCCTGCTCTGTTGATCTCGCTGACGGCCGGTATGATCATCACCCGCGTGGCACCGGATGGGCGCAAAGGCATCAGTAACATGGGGGCCGAAATCGCCCGGCAAATGACCAGCGAGCCCAAGAGCTGGGTGATTGCATCGGTGGGGATGCTGGCCTTCGCCGTAGTACCCGGCATGCCGACCGGGGTGTTTATCCTGATCTCGCTGATCACGGGAACCTTGGGCTATTACCTGGTGCGCCAGCGTCAAAAACAGGCAGAACCTGCCGCTGAAACCACCGAGGTCGTGCGTCCTGAAGAGAACGGGCGAGAGGACTTGCGCGGCTTCGATCCGTCGCGACCGTACCTGTTGCAGTTTCCGCCGTCCCTGCGCGGAACGCCGGAAGTGACCGAGCTTATTCACGGGATCCGACAGTCGCGAAATGCATTGGTAGCCAATATCGGCCTGACGCTGCCGCCCTTCGAAGTCGAGCTGGATGATTCATTGCCCGTCGATGAAATGCGTTTCTGTGTGCATGAAGTGCCGATGGTCAAAGCGTCGCTCGTCAGCCTTCTGGCGGTCGATCGCAAAGCGCTGACGGTGGAGCCTGAGCATGGCATACCCGGGTCGGTTGAGCGCGACGAGCAGAACTGGATCTGGCTGCCACCGAATGACCCGCTGCTTGACGACCCGCAACTGGAGCGTTTCACGGCGACGACCTTGATCATCGAGCGCATGAAGCAAGCCATGATGCTCAGTGGGCCCCAGTTCCTTGGGATCCAGGAGAGCAAATCGATCCTCAGTTGGCTGGAGCACAACCAGCCGGAATTGGTTCAGGAACTGCAACGCATCATGCCGCTGTCGCGTTTTTCGGCGGTGCTGCAGCGCCTGGCCAGTGAGGGAGTGCCGTTGCGGGCGGTGCGGCTGATCGTCGAGTCGCTGATCGAATACGGTCAGCATGAGCGGGAGCCGGAAGCCCTGGCCGACTACGCGCGCATTGCCCTCAAGGCGCAGATCTTCCACCAGTACAGCGAAGCCGATGGCCTGCATGCGTGGCTGCTCTCGCCCCAGAGTGAAAACATTTTGCGTGAGGCCCTGCGCCAGACCCAGACCGGTGTGTTCTTCGCGCTGGACGACGAACACAGCGCGGCGTTGATCAACCTGCTCAATCAGGCCTTTGCCGTGAGGCCCAAAAGCAAAAGCGTGCTGCTGGTAGCGCAAGACCTGCGCAGCCCGCTGCGTACCCTGCTGGTGGAGGAGTTCAACCACGTTGCCGTGTTGTCGTTTGCCGAGTTGGCGAGTACCTCCAAGGTCAAGGTACTGGGGCGCATCGATCTGGGCCAGGACGATCTGATGCGTGGTGCGGTGGCATGAGGATCTCGCCATGGCCTGTGTGGAGGGCTCTATGATGTTTGAGCTGCGGGTACTTGATGGCCTGAGCCAGGGCGCTGCGTTGCCATTGTTTGGTGAGCAGTGGAGCATCGGCGCCCATGGGGATGCTGACCTGGTGCTTAACGGTCCGGGGATCGAAGAGCAGCATGCGCGTCTTCGTTTTACTGACGCTAATTGGTCGGTGCAGGCGGAGGCGGGGCTGCTGCGAGACGCCGAAGGGCGGATGCTGGCGCAGATCGCGAACCTGGAGCTGAACATACCGTTTTGGGTGGGCGAGGTGCAGTTGTGTGTCACCTTGGCCGATCAGCCCTGGCCCCAGCCTTACGCGCCGGCACCGCTATCGCCGCCCCCGTCCCCGTCTCCTGAACCGGCGCGGGGGTTCACGCTATCGTCCATCCCGCAAGCACAGCAGAAGCGCTTGATCAGCGTGGTGTTGGTGGTCACGGCCATCATTGTAGTGATGGGCATGATTTCAACCGGGGAGCCCGAGGCCCAGGCTTCCTTGATGCCGCCGGTAGTCCGAAAGCACGAGTTGGCCACGCCATTTGAAGTGCGCCAGCAGCTGTTGAAGATGCTCGGCGAGCGTGAGTTGAGCCAGCGCGTCAGTCTGCAAGTGATCAATGGCCAGGTTGCCCTCAGCGGTGATGTTTCCCAGGACGAGGTGGAACTGGTGGCGCGCATGCTTGCCCGTTTTGGCGAGCAGTTCGACAGCGCCGTGCCGGTGATCAGCCGTGTGCGTGTGCGCGATGGGGCACTGCCTTTCAAGATTGTGCAAATCGTCGGCGGGCCCAATGGCCATGTGGTCCTGGAAGAGGGCGGCCGACTGTTTGTCGGAGACGAAGTGGAAGGGCTGCGGCTGGTGCTGATCGACAACACCAAGGTGGTCTTCGATGGCGCCCAGCGTTATGAGGTGCGCTGGTGAGTTTGGATGTGCAAGCGCGGCTCGAGGTTTGGCAGCAGCGTCAGGCCCAGTCACTGGCCAGTTTTGCGCCGGTGACAATGCGCGGTCGCATCCAGCGCGTTAACGGCATGCTGCTGCAGTGCCGCTTGCCGCAGGCGCGTATCGGCGATTTGTGCCAGGTGGAAAAAAGCCCCGGCGACTACATGCTCGCCGAGATCATCGGTTTCGATCAGCAGGACGCGGTACTCAGTGCCCTGGGTAATCTCGAAGGCGTGCGGGTGGGGGCCGGCGTGGAGCGCCTGGGTGTCTCCCATCGGGTGCAGGTCAGCGATGCGCTACTGGGCCAGGTGCTGGATGGCTTTGGGCGGCCGATCACGGGGGAGGGGCCCAGCGCCTTTGTCGAGGCTGACTTGCCGGACACCAGCGCCGTGTTATGTGAGGCGCCGTTGCCCACCGAGCGCCCCAGAATCAACCGGGCGCTGGCCACCGGCGTGCGTTCGATCGATGGCCTGATGACGTTGGGCGAGGGGCAGCGCGTAGGCCTGTTCGCCGGGGCTGGTTGCGGCAAGACCACCTTGCTGGCCGAGATCGCGCGCAACGTCGAATGCGATGTCATCGTGTTCGGCCTGATCGGCGAACGGGGTCGTGAATTGCGTGAGTTTCTCGATCATGAACTGGACGAACAACTGCGCGCCAAAGCGGTACTGGTGTGCGCCACCTCCGACCGCTCCAGCATGGAGCGCGCCCGCGCCGCGTTTACCGCCACGGCATTGGCGGAAAGTTTTCGTCGCAAGGGGCAGCGGGTATTGCTGCTGATTGACTCCTTGACTCGATTCGCCAGGGCCCAGCGCGAAATCGGCCTGGCTGCCGGCGAACCCTTGGGGCGCGGAGGCTTGCCACCGTCGGTTTACAGCCTGCTGCCTCGCCTGGTGGAACGTGCCGGGTTGACCCGCGACGGCGTGATCACGGCGATCTATACGGTACTGATCGAGCAGGACTCCATGAACGATCCTGTGGCCGATGAAGTTCGCTCGCTGCTCGACGGCCACATCGTGCTGTCACGCAAATTGGCCGAGCGCGGACACTACCCGGCGGTGGATGTGCTGGCGAGCCTTTCACGGATTTTGAGCAACGTCGCGGCCCCTGAAGATATCCAGGCCGGCACCGGGTTGAGACGTTTGCTGTCGGCCTACCAACAGATCGAGCTGATGCTCAAGTTGGGGGAGTACCAACCCGGCAGCGACCCTCTCACTGACCTCGCGGTGGACAGCCGTCAGGCGGTCGATGGTTTCCTGCGCCAGGATCTGCGCGAGCCTACGCCGATGGCGCACACGCTGGAGCAACTCAAGGAGCTCACCGCCCATGTCCCATTCTGATGTATTGCAGGGTGAGGTGGAGACGCTGCGACGTCTGCGCCGGCATCGAGCCGACCGTGCCGAGCGCGCGCTACGCGAGGCCAAGCGCGCCCAGCAGGCGCTGCTCGCCCACATCCAACGGGCCCAGGACGCCCTTGAACAGACTCGACAGGAAGAGGCCCGCAAAAGTGCTGAATTGCTCAGTCAGCATCAGGGGCAGGTGCTGAGCCTTAAGGAGTTGAAATCCTGGGGCGCGCGGGAACGCTCGTTATCTGCCAGTACCCGGCGCGAACAAGGCCACTTGGTGCAACTACAAGATCAGCAGGGCGAAAAGGAACGCCGCGTTGGCAGCGCTCAGAAGCACGTCACTGAGTGTCTGCGGCAGGTGGAAAAACTTCAGGAGTTATCGCTCCTTCTGGCTCAGGAGCCGACATGACTCAGGTTTCAAATAAACCCACCGAGCGGCCGCGTCCCAGTGAAGCGCGTGAGGAACGCGAGCCCGGCGCTATGGGTGTAGTGGCTTGGGAACAGGGGCGATTGTTCGCTCAGCTGTTTGCCGATAACGATGAAGGCTTTGGGTCGGGAGCGTCCTTATCGGGCGTCAAGACATCGACCGATGCCGCCATGATGCAGGCCCTCGCCGAACAGTTGGCCCCTCGTATACAGGCCGGCGCCAACTGGCCGCTGCAGGCGGTTTTGTATTTACCCCGGCTGGGGCGGATCAACGCCAGCGTGCGCCGTGAGCCGAACGCCTGGACCATCGAACTGGAGGCGGAACATGACGCCACGGCGCGCTGGCTCAGCGGCGTGCGACAACAATGTGAAGAGCGGTTTTCGGGAGAGTTGGGGATGCCGGTCAATCTGCTTCTGCCGGCTGTCGGGTGCGCATGATAGTGCCGACCTTAACTCTACCTTCGATCAGGGCCACCACGGTTGCCGCGCGCCGTCGCCTGGGGCGCGGCCTGCGTATGGCGTTTCAGGTTGCCGGCCAGAGCGGTGAATTGCGACTGGAGCCTGGGCGAGCGCCCACACGGCCCGAGTTCTTTTGCTTCGAGACCGCGTGTGGCGTGCTGGCGTTCGCGCAAGCAGGGCCGGTGCTCAGCCTGCTGGGCGAGTGCCCGGTGACACTGGCCCCTTCCGGCAACGATCCGGATTCTTGGTTTTGGGCCGTGTTCCAACACCACCTTAGCCCGCAGGTGAGTGCGCTGTTGGGGCATGTGCGCTTGCTGGAAACCGACCGTCCCAAGGGCTTTGGTTGCCGGCTCTGCATCACCCTGGGGGCCTCTCGGGTGGATAGCTTTGTGTGGCTGACCCCGGACAGCTTCCTGGCGTTGTGCGAGGCCGGACCCTGGCGCGACACCGCCGAGCCGCTGCCGGCGCGATTCCAGCTGGCAATTGCCGTGACCCTTGGGCGCTTGCAGCTACCGATTGCACAGGTGCGCGGCCTGCGCACAGGCGATGTGCTGATGCTTGAACAACCCTTTTTTCAAGCCCAGGGCAAAGGTTATCTGCAAGTTGGCAAACAGCGGCTGCATGGCTGTATTGACGATGCTACCGGGGCTTTGTGCCTGACCCTTACTTCTATCGAGGACACGTCCATGGACGAAGAATTTTCAGCCCCCCATTACTCGGAATATGAAGAAGATGAACCCGTGGTGGATGTGTTCGGCCACGAGCCCTTCGATGAGTTGAGCATGGCGTTGAATGTGCGCTGCGGCACGTTGAACCTGACCTTGGGCGAGCTGCGCAATCTCGCACCCGGCTCAGTGCTGGGCATTGCCGGTTACGCGCCGGGAATGGCGGGCCTCTATTACGGCGACCGCCCCATCGGCCAGGGGCAATTGGTGGAAGTCGACGGTCGCCTGGGGTTGCAGTTGTCCCGCGTGATGTTCGGCCGATGATACTTCAGGGGCTAGACCCCCTCGTTCTCGCGCTTTTTCTGGGGGCGCTGTCGCTGATGCCCCTATTGTTGGTCATCTGCACATCGTTTTTGAAAATCGTGATTGTGCTGATGATTACCCGAAATGCCATCGGCGTGCAGCAGGTGCCGCCCAGCATGGCAATCAATGGCATCGCGTTGGCCGCGACGTTATTTATCATGGCACCGGTGGGGTACGAGATCGCTGAGAGCGTCAAGGCCTCGCCTCTGGATATGAGCAACGTGCAAACGGTACTGCAGACCGGTGGAGAAGCCATCAAGCCGTTGCGTGCCTTCATGCTGCGTAACGTGGACCCGGATGTGCTGACCCATCTGCTGGAAAATACGGGGCGGCTATGGCCTGCGCAGATGGCGCAAGAGGTGCAGCGCGAGGACCTGATCCTGTTGATCCCCGCCTTTGTGCTGTCGCAGTTGCAGGCCGGCTTCGAGATCGGCTTCCTGATCTACATTCCCTTTATCGTGATCGACCTGATTGTCTCCAACCTGCTGCTGGCGCTGGGCATGCAGATGGTCTCGCCCATGACCATTTCTTTGCCGCTCAAGCTGCTGCTGTTCGTGCTGGTGTCCGGCTGGTCGCGGCTGCTCGACAGCCTGTTCCTCTCCTATCTCTGAGTCGCTTATGGACCCGATCGTGCTGTTCAAGCAAGGCATGTTGCTGGTGGTGGTGCTGTCGGCGCCACCGTTGATCGTGGCGGTGGTGGTCGGTGTGCTGACGTCCCTGGTGCAAGCATTGATGCAGGTCCAGGACCAGACGTTGCCCTTTGGCATCAAGCTGGTGGCGGTGGGTATCACGCTGATCATGACCGGACGCTGGATTGGTGTGGAGTTGATCCAACTGATCAACCTGACCTTCGACATGATCGGCCGCTCGGCCCTGAACTGAGGCCTTGCCTGTGCTGCTCTACCTTGAATTCCTGCCCAGTCTGTTGATCGGCATGGCGCGTATTTACCCCTGTGCCATCCTGGTGGCGGCGTTCTGTTTTCAGCACATACGCGGCATGCCTCGGCACACCATTGTGATGGTCATGGCATTGATGCCCGCACCGGGTATCCATGCGGCGCTGCAGGGGCAGGATTACTCGGCGCTCATGCTCGGTGGGTTGGCGCTCAAGGAGGTGGCCCTCGGGCTATTGCTGGGCGTGTTGCTGGCGATGCCGTTCTGGATGTTCGAGGCGGTGGGGGCGCTGCTGGATAACCAGCGCGGTGCGCTGGCCGGTGGTCAGCTCAACCCTTCGTTGGGGCCGGATGCCACGCCGATCGGGCACTTGTTCAAGCATCTGGCGATTTTTCTGCTGATGGTCAGCCTGGGCTTGGGCGCTCTGACCCAAGTGATCTGGGACAGCTACCTGATTTGGCCCCCGACCGTGTGGTTTCCGCTACCTGCGCCGAACGGTATGAGTGTATTCGTCGGCCTGCTGGGCGATACCTTCACGCACATGATGCTGTACGCCGCGCCTTTTATCGCGGTGCTGTTGTTGCTGGAGTTCGGCATCGCGTTGCTGGGGGTTTACAGCCAGCAGCTGCAGGTGAGTACGCTGGCGCCGCCGGTCAAGTGTCTGGCGGGTATTGGAATTGTGCTGTTGTACTTTGCTTTGCTGCAGGACCTGATCGTTGGGCGCATGCTCCAGCTCGGTGAGCTTAAACACTCGTTGGGGTTGCTGTTCAAGGCCTCGGGCGCATGAGTGACTCGGGGGAAAAAAAGCACCCGGCGTCCGCCAAGAAACTGCGTGACCAGCGCAAGAAGGGCCAGGTCGCCCAGAGCCAGGACATCCCCAAGCTCGTGGTACTCACGGCCATCAGTGAGATTGCCTTGTTAACCGCCGAAACCAGCCTGCAACGTTTCCAGCAATTGATGGCATTGCCGATGTCGCGCTTTAACGAGCCGTTTGGACGGGCGTTGGAAGAAGTGATGGTTGAAGGGCTGGTGATGTTTGCCTCGTTTGCCCTGTTGATGGTCGGGGTAGCGATTACGACGAAGCTGATCAGCAGTTGGATGCAATTCGGCTTGCTGTTCGCCCCGGAGGCCCTGAAGCTCGATTTCAACCGCCTCAATCCGGTCAGCCAGCTCAAGCAAATGTTCTCTGCCCAGTCGGTGATGAATCTGTTGATGAGCATCGCCAAGGCATTCCTGATTGGCCTGGTGGTGTACGTGGTGGTCTGGCCCTCGCTGGGGGCTCTGATCAACCTGGCAACCAGCGATCTGCCCAGTTACGTGTTGGGGCTAATCGCCCTGTTTCGCCAGTTGCTGCATGCCTGTCTCGGGTTGTTATTGGTGCTGGCCCTGATTGACCTCGCCTTGCAGAAGTACTTCTTCGCCAAGCGTATGCGCATGACCCAGGTCGAGGTCGTCAAAGAGTACAAGGACATGGAGGGCGACCCTCATGTAAAAGGCCAGCGTCGCGCGTTGGCGCAGCAACTGGCCCAGGAGGAACCCAAGGTCAAGCTGCCCAAGCTCGAGGAGGCCGATATGCTGGTGGTCAACCCGACGCACTTTGCAGTGGCCCTGTATTACCGCCCAGGTAAGACGCCGCTGCCGTTGCTGATCAGCAAAGGTACGGACGCCGACGCCCGTCGACTGATCGTGCGGGCGAAGGCTGCCGAGGTGCCGGTGATTCAGTGCGTTTGGTTGGCCCGTACGCTCTACGAGAAAAAACTAGGTGCCAGTATTCCCCGCGAAACCTTGCAGGCCGTGGCGTTGATCTACCGGACCTTGCGTGAGCTGGATGACGAAGCCAAGCGCGAAACCCTGGAATTGCCGGAGCTTGAGCGGCGTTGATCAGCGGCTGGAGGTTGTGTCCAGGGCGCTGAGGTTGGCCAGCGACAACATCCGGCTGAGAGTTTTTTCCAGTGTGTTACGTGCCGTAGGCAGCGCGTGCCAGATCACCAGTGCGTTCTGGGCGTCGAGGTAGGCAAAGCAGCCATCGTACAAGGACGCGTACTCAAAGCGTCGCTCCAGAACCCGTTGCAGTTGCCCGGGTTGCAACGATTCACGCGCAATGAGCAAGGCCATCCCTGGCTGCATGCCGGCTTGCAGTGCGCACACTTTAATTCCGGCGGCGAGTTGCAGGTGAGCGGCAGCGCCGCTCACCAGCTTGTCCAGAAATACCTGGCGTTGTACGTCGGGCATTTCCGTTGCGCTCATCGTTCCAGAGAGACCGTTTGGTAGTCTTTTCGCTCCCCGGCGGGGCCCGGTTCGACACGCATCTGCGGTGGCCACCAGATCACCATCTTGTCCTTGGTCGATTGCGGGCGAGAGCACGAGTCGCCTTTGCAAGTGGGGGTGCAGCCGGCGACGAGCAGCGCGGTACCGATCAGGGTGACGCAGAGTAGGCGGTGTTTCATGGTTTAGCCTTTTGAGCGGGAGTGATCAAGGAAGGGCGCGGCACGCTGAGGTGTTCATCCTTCACCACAGGGCGCATGGCGATAAACACCTCGGCTTCTTCACCGGGCTTGAGCCAGGCGCGCGGCCACACGCTGACGGCCAAGGTCTGGGCGTTGCTGCATTCTTTTTCGTCGATACGCACATTGCGATTGAATTGGTTGCGCAGCACAACGACTGCAACGTTGTACTCGGGGCCTGCGTACCACTGGCTGCGCTCGGTATTCAACGCCAGCAAGTCGCGGGTGCTGCACAGCGTATCCAAGGCCAGCGGCATCGGTGCGGCCTTGAAGGGCTTAGGCACTTCACCGCTGACCAAATGCGCCAGGGTGCTGATGATATCGCTGCGCTTGATCACCGGCGGGTGAGGGGCATTGCGCCGGGCCAATGGCGCAAGGGCCTTCTGCAATTCAACCTGGTCGGCCTGGGGCAAGTAGCGTGACGGGTCGGACTGATCGCCGATGACCCTTGGGGTCAGGATGAACAAGCGCTCTCGTCGGTTGTTCTGCCGTTCGGTCGAGGAGAACAGCGCCTTGCCCAACAGCGGAATATCACCCAGCAGCGGCACCTTGTTGTGTTTGTCGGTGTTTTCGGTGACGTGGAAGCCACCGACCACTAGCGAACGTTTCTCCGCCATCACCGCCTGGGTACTGACCTTGCCTCGGCGTACATCAAGGTTGCCTGGGGTAGGGTTGGACTCGTCGAAGTTACCGTCTTCGATATCCACCGCCAGATGGATCTGATGGCCGCCACGGCTGGTGATCACACGAGGCACCACCTGGAAACTGGTTCCCACAGTGACGGGCAAGATGGTTGCATTCTCTCTGCCCGGCGTCAGGTATTGGGTGCGGTTGAAGTCGATCACCGCCGGTTGGTTTTCCAGTGTGAGCACCGAGGGATTGGAGACCATGGTCGCCAGGCCCTTGGCCTCCAGGGCACGAATGTCCGCGTAGAAGCGATCGCGGTGTTCGATCGACAACTGTGACGACGTGCCCGGTGCCAGATTGGCCCCGCCGCGGAAACGGCTGTTCTGGAACCCCCAGTTCACCCCAAACTCCCGCAATTGCGTGCGCTCGATATCGAGGATGATCGCGTCGATTTCCACCAGCTTGCGCGCCACATCGAGTTGGGTGATCAGCTCGCGGTACATGGCCTGGCGTTCTGGCAAGTCATAGATCAGCACCGCGTTATTGCGCACATCGGCTTCGACCCGAATCCGACTGTTTGAGACCGGGGCGCGCGGTGTGAGCGCAGGGCCGATGTCCAATGACGCCGGGTTAGCGTTAGTACCGAGCATTTGGCCCAACAATGGGTTGCCCAGACGGGGAGTGTTGGGGGTGAGCGGCGCGGGTTGTGAGGGGGGACGTTGGCTCAGCCCTGCAAGCGTTGAGCTGGAGCGGGGCTCCAACAGGCCGCGCAAAATACTGGCCACCCCGGGGATGACCAGCTTTTCACCGCGATAGTCTACTTGGCGGTCCGCCGCATTCGCGAACTTGAGCGGATAACTCAGCACGCTCTGCTTTTCATCCGGTGAGCGTCGCTGGCTGCTGAAGTGCTTGATCTGCTCGATGTAGCGACGAGGCCCCGAAACAAGCACGACACCATCTTCGGGCAACTCACCCCAGCCGAAACGGCTGTCGAGCAGGCCGATGTCGGTGAGGGCCTGCTTGAGATCGGCGATGGTTTCGGAAGAGACTTCCAGGCGCGCTGATTCCTGCTGATCCAGCGTGCTGACATAGAGCGTGTTGTTGTACAGGTACCACTGGAAACGGTGTTCTACACCGAGACGATCGAGCATCGACTGCGGGGTGTTAGCGCGGATCTTGCCGTTGACGTTACCTTGCAGCAGGCCTTCGACTTGAAGTTGTGTGCCGAAGGTTTGGGCGAAGTCTTCGAGTACGTCTCGTAGGGGTTTGTGCTCGGCTTCATAGGCGTAGGCGGTGTTTCGCCATTCTGGAGGGATGGCGGCTAACGTGTTACTCGCGGGAATCAGCAGAAAGGAAAGCACCAACATGCTACGCCGCCAATGCGCTCGTTTAGATGAATCGTCGGGCGAATCAAGGCGCAAGCTACTGCGCTTGGAAGGGGGGTTATACATAGACTTTTCTCAGTTTAGAAAGGCAGTGATCGAAGCGAAGTGGGTTTGAAGTTCTGGGAGGGGCGAACAAGGCGCTTGATTGCTGCGCGCCATGTATCGCGTTGGTTGAGCAGCTGTTCTAGGCACTTGAGCACGCGGGTTTCTCCTTGCCCGTCCCGCAGACTTTGAACCAGCCATAACGCACCTGTGTCAGCTTTCTGAGCAAGTGCGCCCTGAAAGTGATTCAGACTGGCAGCGCCCAGTCGCATCCAGAGTTGGTGCGTTGCGTTATCTGAGTGTGTTGAAGTCAGTTGAACCTTGAGCAACAACGTGTCCCCCTGATGTTTCAAGGTTATTTCGCTATCGGCTTCATAGAAGATAATCTGTTCTTTGCGACTAAGTAGCCACTCGCTGATAAATTCACGCATTTATTGAAAGCTCTCAAAAGTGCTTTTGAGCAACATATGCTTGACTCGGGTATGCTCCAGGAATGCCATTTGAGCGGTGGTGGTTCTTACTGCGAGTTCGTAGAACAACGTGGAGTCCGAGGAGTCTTCCCCGGCAGCGAGAGAGTTCGCTTCGTAAAGTCGATGAGCGGTATTGCTTTTTTTTAAAAGATTATGCGACAGGTCTTTGAAAAAGTTCATATGTGTTCTCTTATTTGTGCATTGTTATATGAATTCGGTGAGGCGCGTCATGCAGAACACCAAGAGGTGTACGGTTAAATTTGCATGCGTAGTTATTTACCAGGGTTGAAAAAAGTATCGAGCATCGACCGCCAACTAATACGAAAGTCTCCCTCGTCTGTATGCAGAACAATAGTCTGGGTAGGGATAGTTTCATCGGGTTGAAGCTTCCAAAATGTGGCCTTGTAGTTGGCAAGGCACTGTTTCATCTCCTCATATTCATCAGGGTGGCAAAGCAGTGTTGCGTCGACCTCCTGGACCTGGCTTGCAAGCAACTGTTTAATCAGGGCCGAGAGACGTTGAGGGGGAACGGCTTCGTCAAGCAGGCAACGAATCGCCTGGTTCGTCAGCGATGTCGCGTAGCGTTCTAGGCTTTCGCACATCATTTGACGCTCGTGTGCCCACTGCTTGAATTGGGCATCTGCGCGCTGCCAGACCTCCAGAGAGGCCGTCTCCAGTAGCACTTCGCACTTTTTCTCTGCTTGGCGTATCAGCTCATTGGCCTGCGCATCAGCTCGGCTCAAGAGTTGATCTGCCTGCTCCCAATTTAAAAGCTCGTCGCGGGGGATCAGAATACGCGACGCTCTAGGCGCGCCCTTAGGTAACTCAATTGTGCATCGGCATAACATCGTCGGTTTCCTCGCCGCCAGGTTCGGGATGCATCTGATTGGTTGTACGTGCCATCGCGCGCCAAGCTACGGCTTGCCATAGCATATTCAGTCGGCTGCCTGCGTTCTCAATCAGGAGATTGATCCTTTCAACTTCACGCACGCGCTCGCGGGGGAATCGCAGGCGAAGGCGCTTCCAGATAGGGGGATCTACCCAGTTATGGAGTAGTTGCAACGGATCTGCGTCCGGCGTCAGCATGGCGGGAGGAAACGCCTTGGATAAACGCAGGCACCATAGATGATGACTGTCGCTCAAGAGCGTTGCGGCCTGAGGACTAAACGTGTTGTGAACTAGTGCCATCGCCAAGTTAAGTTGGTCCGCTGTGGCCAAGGCCAGGCGAAGCACGGAGGGATGAGGTGCAGGAGGCAAACAGGGTGCAACCCCCGCAAGGCTGGCCGGCACCGACTTTCCACAGTGATAGAGCCGTGTAAGCACGTGATACTTATCATCTCGCCAGTCTTCGTGAGCGCATGTCCACGGGAATGCCCACCACTGGGCCCACGCCAGCTCATCACGCATCGCATGATCAGGTCTATGCATCATGTGCGGGGCCAAGCGTGCCGCTAGCTGCGGGTGATTCTGAGTTAAGGCGTTGACGCCGATTGTGCAGGAATAGCCCGGCGCTCACGCATGACACCAGGCTGAGCAAAGAAACGATAACGGCAACTCGCCAAAATCCGAGATCGTCGCTGGGGACGAGAAATGGCCCGAAGTAGACCAGGCGTTGCTGTTCCTGATAAGTGGCGGCTGGTACGAATATAACCGTGAGCTTCTGCGGGTTATCCACTGCAGTGGTCATGCCTGGAATACTACTCGCCACCATCCTGCGTACGCGTGCGCGGATGTTATCGGGATCCAAGCGAGGGTCGTGCTTGATGAATACTGAGGCGGACGCGGGTTGGACCGGCTCTCCTGGTGCGATGCGCTCTGGCAGTACTACATGAACGCGGGCAACGATGACGCCGTCGATGTTAGACAACGTCGCCTCAAGTTCCTGGGACAAGGCATAAATGTAGCGTGCCCGCTCTTCCAGTGGGGTGGAAATAACCCCTTCCTTACGGAAGGTATCGCCTAGGGTCGTCCTGGCAACACGGGGCAGGCCTGCGGCTTCTAACGTGCGTACGGCACGCCCTATGTCGGTTGCATTAACTGCGACGACAACACCATCTTTGGCTGGGACTTTTTGTGCGCGAATGTGTTTGTCAGCTAATTCTGCTATGACTTCGTTGGCCTCTTGCTCAGAGAGTTGGCGATGAAGTTCTACACGTTCGCTGCATCCGCTTAACGTGAATGTAATCACCAGAAGTAACGCGACAGACAGAAATTTAGTCATGTTCACTATTGCAGATTAGAAATTTTGTCGATGCATTGGGTAGCTTTGCCCAAGCTTTTTATGAGCAATTGCGAGGTAAGCGTCGCATTGGACAAATCCCGTGGATACTCCCTGAATTTTTCAACGTCCATAGTTTTACTTGATGATTTCAACGTGCGCCCAAGGCGACGGTTTAAGTCCTGAAGTTGGCTTGAAGTGGTAGCGAGCAGCGAAGGTGTGCCGTCTTTAGCCACCCTTGCGGTGTTCGATGCCGTTGGATCTAGCAACGACGAAAAAAAAGCAACATCTGTCGCAGGCGCTACAGTGGCTTGCTTAATTCTGGCGGTGTCCCTGCCGGTAATAAACGTTGCCGCACCAAAATCGTCTATCTGCATATAAGGCCTTTAGTGATGTTTGTCGCATGTTCACGACCTAGGGACATAAGAACCTCCCCTCCAACTGAAGAGCCGGGGGGAGGTCGCCTATTTATGAGCGGATTTCTTTAGCCGCGGCATACAGACCTGAGATCATCTTCGCTTTCAAGCTTTCCTTGAAAGTCGCCTCGGCGACCGCTGCTGCACGATCACTCGCCGAGCCAGCACTTCCACCACCTCCGATGTCCCCGGCATCTTTGTTCAGACTTTGTGACAAGTTGTTGTAAAGACTTGCTGACGAGCTGTATCCAGAACCAATTGCACTACTCATGATGAGTCTCCGGTTTCATTGACATAAAAATTGATATGGTTGCCGGCTGTCGAAGGGTACTTTGGCGCCTCTTTAAATTACTTAAGGAGGGTTCGAGCCTGGCTATGACTAGGTGGCTAGCCCGACTAAAACGTTCCAATTTGTTTAACGGCTGAATATTTCAAAGTGTGTGTCTGGGCTCTGAAAGTATTAACAAGTCAATAGGTGTTAGCGTGAAGGCCTGATGAGCGTTAAATTGGGGTTGGAATTGCCGAAAGTTTTTGAAAAGATCTGAGTGGATAGGGGCGAAAACGACGTTATGCGAGCGCTATCTCCAGTTGCTTAATTCTGTAGTACAACGTGCGCTTTGCAACCCCCAGCTCCAGTGCGACGGTATCTACACAGTGCTCGTGGCGACTCAACGACTCCTCAATCAGTGCTTTTTCAATTTGCTGCAGACGTGCCTTCAGGTTCGTCTGGGCAACCGCCAAGTTGCTCATGGGAATGGAAAGCGGTGTGAGTCCCAGCACGAAGCGTTTTGCCGTCGAACGCAGCTCGCGAACATTGCCCAGCCACGGGTGGTGCAACAATTGTTGCAGCAATCCATCAGAGGGCAGCGGGGCCGAGCAATTAAAATAGCTGGCTTCCTGCTGGATCATCTCCAAGAACAACGGGATGATGCGCTCGCGCCTGTCCCGCAACGGCGTAAGCTGGATATGGACAACATTCAGGCGAAAATACAGGTCACGACGGAACGTGCCGTGCTCGACCATTTGGTGCAGCGAGTGCTGTGCAGAGGCTATGACACGCATGTCCACCGGGATAAAGCGGGTCGATCCCAAGCGCTCGACGCCTCGCGACTCCAGCACTCGTAGCAGCTTGGCTTGAAGATTCAATGGCATGCTGTCGATCTCATCGAGGTAGAGCGTGCCTAGGTGGGCAGCCTCGACGAAACCTGCCCTGGATTGTATCGCCCCGGTATAGGCCCCGCTGTTTACACCAAACAATTGGCTTTCCGCGAGGCTTTCCGGAATGGCCGCACAGTTCACGGCGACAAAGTTGCCTCGCCGGCCCGATAGAAGATGAATTCGTTGTGCTAGCGTATCCTTGCCAGTACCGGTTTCCCCCAGCAACAAAATGTCTATGTTGAGAGTGGCTGTGTTGTTTAAAGTATTTTCAATGTCCGGGCCTTCGATGAGTGAAAGGGCCGTTTCATTTTCCATGTTGAAGGTAGCCGACATTGGAAGATATTCCCTTCTCGCTATGGCTTCATTATTAAAAAGATATTATGCCTGCGGTCACCAGTAGAGCGTAGATTAAAGAAGTTGTCATTAGTCTTTGAGCCTCTGAAGAGGAAAGTGGTGTAGGAAAGTGACTTTCTATTGGACGATAAGTTACGCGATGCTTAATGAGAGAGAGGTGTGAGCGTGATAAATAGGAAATATCTGAGAATATGTAATTTTTGCAGGTGGGGTTTTCCAATTAAAAGGTCGCCCACAAAAAAGCCGATGCAATGCATCGGCCTTTTGTTTATGAATGAATTACAAGTGACGTTTATACGTTAAAGCGGAAGTGCATCACATCACCGTCCTTAACGATGTACTCCTTGCCTTCCAACCGCCATTTACCAGCCTCCTTGGCACCGGCTTCACCCTTGTACTGGATGAAGTCGTTGTAAGCGATCACTTCAGCGCGGATAAAGCCTTTTTCGAAGTCGGTGTGGATCACACCGGCAGCCTGTGGTGCTGTGGCACCGACCTTGACGGTCCAGGCGCGGACTTCTTCGACACCGGCGGTGAAGTAGGTCTGCAGGTTGAGCATTTCGTAACCGGCACGGATTACACGGTTCAGGCCAGGCTCTTCCAGGCCCAGGGCCTCAAGGAACATGTCTTTTTCTTCGCCGTCTTCAAGTTCGGCGATTTCCGCTTCGATCTTGTTGCAGACCGGAACAACCATGGCGCCTTCTTCGTCGGCAATGGCCTTGACCACGTCGAGCAGCGGGTTGTTCTCGAAGCCGTCTTCAGCCACGTTGGCGATGTACATCACAGGCTTGGTGGTCAGCAGGTGGAAGCCTTTGATCACGGCTTTCTCGTCGGCACCCATGTTCTTCATCAGGCTGCGCGCAGGTTTGCCTTCGGTAAAGTGGGCGATCAACTGCTCCAGCAGACCTTTCTGGACCACGGCATCCTTGTCGCCGCCCTTGGCGTTACGCGCAACTTTCTGCAGTTGTTTTTCGCAGCTGTCGAGGTCGGCGAAGATCAGTTCCAGGTCGATGATCTCGATGTCGCGTTTCGGGTCGACGCTGTTGGAGACGTGAATCACATTCTCGTCTTCAAAGCAGCGGACCACGTGGGCGATGGCGTCGGTCTCACGGATGTTGGCCAGGAACTTGTTACCCAGGCCTTCGCCTTTCGACGCGCCGGCTACCAGGCCCGCGATATCGACGAATTCCATGGTGGTCGGCAGGATGCGCTTGGGATTGACGATGGCCGCCAATGCGTCCAGGCGCGGATCGGGCATAGGCACGATGCCACTGTTGGGTTCGATGGTGCAGAAGGGGAAGTTCTCCGCCGCAATACCGGACTTGGTCAGGGCGTTGAACAGGGTGGATTTGCCGACGTTGGGCAGGCCGACGATGCCGCAATTGAATCCCATGGTGTTTCCCCTCGGTAAGAGTCAGGCCTTCTGGCTGTGCAGGTTTTTCATCGCACGGTTCCATTCACCGGCGAGGATATCCGGCAGCACGCCGAGGGCAAAATCGATGCTGGCATCGAGTTTTTCCTGTTCGGCGCGTGGCGCACGACCCAGGACGAAATTTGAAACCATACTGGCAACGCCCGGATGGCCGATGCCGAGCCGCAGGCGGTAAAAGGTATTCTGATTGCCCAACTGCGCGATGATGTCGCGCAGGCCATTGTGACCACCATGCCCGCCGCCCTGTTTGAGCTTGGCGACGCCGGGTGGCAGGTCCAGCTCGTCATGGGCCACCAGGATTTCTTCGGGTTTGATCCGGAAGAAGCCCGCAAGCGCCGCGACAGCCTGGCCGCTGCGGTTCATGTAAGTGGTGGGAATCAGCAGACGAACATCCTGACCTTGATGCGAAAAGCGTCCGGTCAGGCCGAAATATTTGCGATCGGCCACCAGGTTTACACCTTGGGCGTGGGCGATGCGCTCAACAAAAAGGGCCCCCGCGTTATGCCGGGTCTGTTCGTATTCGGCGCCTGGATTTCCCAGGCCAACGATCAGTTTAATGGCAGTCACGACAGGGGCCCTTCCTTTGGAGTTGTGGATAACATCGCCGCGACCTGCATGCGGCGAAAGTGGACGACAAAGATCATTTACTCAAGAGTAAACGCCGCGTTATCGCCCGCTTTCTCGCTACGTTTCGGTCCGCGATGTTTCCTCAAGCTCCGGCAAGACAGAGTGAATTACTCTGCAGCGCCTTCTTCAGCTTCTGGAGCAACGCGTGGAGCGTGTACGTTGGCAACTGCTTTGTCATCACCGTGAGCCAGTGCAACGAACTCAACGCCTTTTGGTGCCTTGATGTCGGACAGGTGAACGATGGCGCCGATTTCCAGAGCCGACAGATCGACTTCGATGAACTCAGGCAGGTCTTTCGGCAGGCAGGTCACTTCGATTTCGTTCAGGACGTGAGAGATCTCGCCGCCTTTCTTGACCGGAGCTTCTTCACCAACAAAGTGCACAGGCACGATAGCGGTCAGTTTCTGGCCAGCAACAACGCGAACGAAGTCGGCGTGCATGATGAACTGCTTGGAAGGGTGACGCTGCATTGCTTTAACGATGACGTTCTGCTTGGTGCCGTCGACGTTCAGCTCGATAACGTGGCTGTAGGCAGCTTCGTTTTCGAACAGCTTGGCGATTTCTTTGGCCAGGATGGTCACGGATTCAGCAGGCTTGCTACCGCCGTATACAACAGCAGGAATGTTGGCGGCGTGACGCAGGCGGCGGCTCGCACCTTTCCCCAGGTCAGTACGCGCTTGAGCGTTCAGAGTAAATTCAGTCATTTTGTATCTCCAAAATAGCCATCATCGAGCGGCGTTTGCGACCAGCGCCAGACTCGATATGGGCAAAAAAGCCCCGCCCCAACACAATGCTGGGGCGGGGCGCTTTTCGTCAGTGCTTTGCTACGAAGGGGTAACCCTTAACGGAACATCGCGCTGATCGATTCTTCGTTGCTGATACGGCGAACCGCCTCGGCAACGACCGGTGCGATATCCAATTGACGGATACGCGCACAGGCTTGAGCGGCGGCGGACAACGGGATGGTGTTGGTCACCACCAGTTCGTCCAGCACAGAATTCTCGATGTTCTCGATCGCTCGGCCCGACAGCACAGGGTGTGTGCAGTAGGCGAAGACTTTAGCCGCACCGTGCTCTTTCAAGGCTTTCGCCGCGTGGCACAGGGTGCCGGCGGTGTCGACCATGTCATCAACCAGAATACAGGTACGCCCTTCGACATCACCAATGATATGCATCACTTCAGAGTGATTGGCTTTTTCACGGCGTTTGTCGATGATCCCAAGGTCCACGCCCAGGGATTTGGCAACAGCCCGTGCACGCACGACGCCACCAATGTCCGGGGACACGATCATCAGGTTTTCAAAGCGCTGGTCTTCGATGTCATCCACCAGAACGGGGGAGCCGTAGATGTTATCTACCGGAATATCGAAGAACCCCTGGATTTGGTCAGCGTGCAGGTCAACCGTGAGAACACGGTCGATGCCTACCACGGTCAGCATGTCAGCCACGACTTTCGCGCTGATAGCCACACGTGCGGAACGCGGACGGCGATCCTGACGGGCATAACCAAAGTAAGGGATTACAGCTGTGATTCGAGTCGCTGAGGAGCGGCGGAAGGCATCAGCCATCACGACGAGTTCCATCAGGTTATCGTTGGTCGGAGCGCAGGTCGGCTGAATAATGAAGACATCTTTACCGCGGACGTTTTCATTGATCTCGGCTGTAATTTCGCCGTCGGAGAATTTACCGACAGAGATGTCACCGAGAGGGATATGCAGCTGACGTACGACACGTCGAGCCAGATCGGGGTTAGCGTTCCCCGTAAAGACCATCATCTTGGACACGCGCAGTACCTAGAGGCTGAGGGTAACCTGGATGAGTATAGGAAAATGGCAGGGGCGGCTGGATTCGAACCAACGCATGGCAGGATCAAAACCTGCTGCCTTACCGCTTGGCGACGCCCCTGTATCTGTTGCAACGAGTACCCAGTACTCGATTCCTTTTAGAGCAGACTTTGCAGCTTGCGATGCAACATCGAAACGTTGCTTCCCTTTGCTACAAACCCTGTAAGGGTCTCTGTAAGAAGGGCCGAGACTTTATCAGCTTCAGCTTTGTTTGGGAAGCCCCCAAACACACAACTTCCAGTTCCGGTTAATTTTGCTTCGGTAAATTTACCTAACAAATTCAAAGCGTTACGTACCTCTGGATAACGCCTTGCTACAACCGGTAAGCAGTCATTTCGACTGTTTCCCTTGGGAACGGGGCGCACTTTAATGGGAGGAGAGTTACGTGTCAACAGCGGATCTGAAAAAATTTCTGCTGTACTTACAGATACTTGCGGGACAAGCACGACGTACCATGGCTCTTCAGGCTCTACAGGCGTCAGTTTTTCCCCTACGCCTTCGGCAAAAGCCGCGTGCCCGCGTACGAAAACCGGGACGTCGGCCCCCAGCGTCAGACCCAGCGCAGCCAGGCGATCAGGGTCCCAGCCGAGCTGCCATAAATGGTTCAGGCCCAGCAGGGTAGTCGCGGCATTAGAGCTGCCACCGCCGATCCCACCGCCCATGGGCAAAATTTTATCGATCCAGATGTCGATGCCCAGTGAGCTGCCGGATTGCTCTTGGAGTTTTTTCGCGGCCCGCACAATCAGATTGTTGTCGTGGGGCACGCCTTCGAATTCGGTATGCAACTGGATCACGCCGTCGTCGCGTACGGCGAAGGTCAGTTCGTCGCCGTAATCGAGAAATTGAAACAGCGTCTGCAGCTCGTGGTAGCCGTCTTCACGGCGTCCGAGAATATGCAGCATCAAATTGAGTTTGGCCGGAGAGGGCAGGGTCAGTTTTTCTGCGGTCACGTTATTGCCCTAATTTGCGCGGTTGCCAGTCCTTGATCACCAGCGTGACGTCCAGGTCCGTGCCGTGCAGCTTGATGCGTTCGGGCAGCCAATAGCCGTTCTGCTGTACGTAACTGAGGTACTCAACCTGCCAGCCATCCTGTTCAAGGGTGGCCAGACGACTGTCGCCGTTAAGGCTCAGGCGACTCTTGCTGTCCGGTGCGGGCAAACCGCGCACCCACCAGACCAGATGAGACACCGGCAGTTTCCAGCCAATCTGTTCTTCCAGCAGAGCTTCCGGGGAGGTCGCTTCGTAGCGCCCCTGGTTGGCCACTTCGAGGCTCACCTGGCCCGGACGCCCGGTCAGCCGCGCCGCGCCTCGGCCCAGTGGGCCCGAGAGGCGAATATCGTAGTAGTCCTGGCGTTGCAGCCAGAACAGCGTGCCGCTGCCGGAATCTTTCGGCGCGCGTACGCCGACTTTGCCTTCGATCTGCCAGCCATCGATGCTGGCCAGTTGGCTCTTGTGCTGCTTCCATTGCGCCGGTTTGCCCTGGCCTTCAACGGATTCGCGGGCGCCAAAGCCCGCGCAACCGGCGAGCAAGGCGATAAGACTGAACACTATAACGTGGCGCAAAAACATAAATTTAAAGGGTCTCGGATCCGGTCAGGCGCTTGATGGTGCTGCGCAGGATGGGGCTTTCGGGTTGTTCCTTGAGGAACTTTTCCCAGATTTGACGGGCTTCGCGCTGTTTGCCATTGGCCCACAACACTTCGCCCAAATGGGCCGCGACTTCCTGATCGGGAAAGCGCTCCAACGCCTGGCGCAGCAAGCGTTCGGCTTCATCCAGGTTACCCAGGCGGTAATTCACCCAACCGAGGCTGTCGAGGACGGCCGGGTCTTCCGGATTGAGTTTGTGCGCTTGTTCGATCAGCGCCTTGGCCTCGTCGTAGCGGGTGGTGCGATCGGACAAGGTGTAACCCAGGGCGTTGAGGGCCATGGCGTTGTCGGGGTCGCGCTTGATGATCAGGCGCAGGTCTTTTTCCATCTGCGCCAAATCATTGCGTTTTTCCGCCTGCATGGCGCGGGTGTACAGCAGGTTCAAATCGTCGGGGAATTGCAACAAGGCTTGTTGCAGCACTTTCCAGGCGCGATCACCCTGACTATTGGCCGATAAGGTCTCAGCCTGAATCAGGTACAACTGGATGGCATAGTCCGGCTCGGCATCCCGCGCGGCGGCCAGGCGTTTTTCCGCCTCATCGGTGCGGCCGTTGCTCATCAGGATATCGGCCTGGCGCAGTTGGGCCGGCAGGTAATCGTTACCGGAGCCGACCTGAGCGTATTCGAGCAGGGCTGCCTGTGGGTCGTTGCGCTCTTCGGCAATGCGGCCCAGGTTCAGGTGCGCGGAATCCACATGGCTTTCCCGGGCGATCAGCTCTTCCAGGTACCCTTTGGCCTCGTCCCAGGCTTTGGCTTCCAGGCATACCAGGGCCAGGGAGTAGCGCAGTTCATCGTCGTCCGGATATTGCTGGACCAGATTGGCGAACTGCACTTTGGCGTCCTCCATGCGGTCCTGCTCCACCAGCATACGTGCGTAAGTCAGGCGCAGGCGCTTGTCTTCCGGGTATTTCTTGATGCTTTTTTCCAGCAAGGGAATCGCTTCCTTGCCGCGATTGAGATTCTGCAGCAAGCGTGCGCGCAGCAGGATGGGAGCGATTTCCCCCTCATCCGGCGGGTTTTGTTCCAGCAGCTTCAGCGCTGCTTCGGCTTCGTCATCCTGTTGCAGCAGCAAGGCCTTGCCGAAAATCAGCTGGCTGTTTTTCGGGTGCTTCTGTAGCAGTCGGTCGAAACTGTTCATCAGGCCATTGCGGGTGTCCTGGTCGGTGTCGGCGGCCGACAGCGCCAGGAAGTCGAAATGGGTGTCACCTTTGCCCTGCAGGACTTTCTCCATATACACCATGGAGTCGTCATAGCGCCCGGCCCGCGCCAACTGAATGGCCGCCGCCCGTTGTGCTTCCAAGTCGTCAGGGGCGTTTTTCGCCCAGATCAGCGACGTGTCCAGCGCCGCCTGATCGGCCCCCAAGTACTCGGCGATGCGAAACGCGCGCTCGGAGATCCCCGGGTCCTGCGTATTGATGGCCTGGGTCACGTAGTTATCCAGCGCAATATCGAAGCGATTGCGCTGGCCGGCCAGCTCCGCGGTCAGCAGGCTGTACACCGTTTCTTCGCTGAACGATGAGTAAACCTTGGGCTTTTCAGGGGCGGGGGTGCTGTCTTCTGTCGGCGGCGTACCGTCCGGCTGCACGGGGGCCATGGCCTGGCAGCCGCTGAGGAAGACAAAAGCAAGGAGCAACGCGGAAGATCTATTCATATAGGAAGAGGACGACTAACCTGCGGTCGGATCATCATGACACAAGCCTTCGGCCAAACATAACCGAGTCTCAGTGCGTGTCTTTTATAGGCACAAGGTATAGGGACAATAGACGACGGTGGTTGTTCTGAATCTTTCGAAGTAGGACAATCGCCGGCTTCCCGACATCATCAGCGATATTGAATGGCCTTCCTCGCACTCGGTATTAACCACAAGACTGCCTCTGTAGACGTGCGCGAGCGCGTGGCGTTTACGCCTGAGCAGTTGGTTGAAGCCTTGCAGCAGCTCTGCCGGCTCACCGACAGTCGCGAAGCTGCGATCCTTTCGACCTGCAATCGCAGTGAGCTTTATATAGAACAGGAACATCTCTCTGCGGATGTCGTCCTGCGCTGGCTGGCCGATTATCACCATTTGAGCCTCGACGAGCTGCGCGCCAGTGCTTATGTGCATGAAGAGGATGCGGCAGTTCGTCACATGATGCGTGTGGCGGCCGGTCTCGATTCGCTGGTGTTGGGCGAACCGCAGATCCTGGGCCAGATGAAATCCGCCTACGCCGTGGCGCGCGAAGCCGGCACCGTTGGTCCGTTGCTGGGTCGGCTGTTCCAGGCCACGTTCAATTCCGCCAAGCAGGTGCGCACCGACACGGCGATCGGCGAAAACCCGGTGTCCGTGGCGTTCGCGGCCGTCAGCCTGGCCAAGCAGATTTTCAGTGACCTGCAGCGCAGCCAGGCGCTGCTGATCGGCGCCGGGGAAACCATCACCCTGGTCGCTCGTCACCTGCACGACCTGGGGGTCAAGCGTATCGTGGTGGCCAACCGTACCTTGGAGCGCGCCAGTATCCTGGCCGAACAGTTCGGCGCCCATGCGGTGCTGCTGGCGGATATCCCGGCCGAACTGGTGCGCAGCGATATCGTCATCAGCTCCACCGCCAGCCAGTTGCCGATCCTGGGCAAAGGCGCGGTTGAGAGCGCGCTGAAGCTGCGCAAGCACAAGCCGATTTTCATGGTGGATATCGCCGTTCCTCGGGATATCGAGCCCGAAGTCGGCGAGTTGGACGATGTTTATCTGTACAGCGTCGACGATCTGCACGAAGTGGTCGCCGAAAACCTCAAGACTCGTCAGGGCGCAGCCCAGGCCGCCGAGGAAATGGTCAGCACCGGCGCCGAAGATTTCATGGTGCGCTTGCGTGAACTGGCGGCGGTGGACGTGCTCAAGGCGTATCGTCAGCAGGGCGAACGACTGCGCGACGAAGAACTGATCAAGGCCCAGCGTTTGCTGGCCAATGGCAGCAGCGCCGAAGAGGTGTTGATGCAGTTGGCGCGTGGCCTGACCAACAAATTGCTGCATGCACCCAGTGTGCAACTTAAGAAATTGACCGCCGAAGGCCGCCTCGATGCGCTGGCCATGGCCCAGGAACTTTTTGCCCTCGGAGAGGGCGCGTCAGACAGCTCTTCGGATAAAAAACCGCAATGAAAGCGTCACTGCTCAATAAACTGGACGTGCTCCAGGACCGTTTCGAAGAACTGACCGCCTTGCTCGGCGATGGCGAGGTCATCGCCGATCAAGCCAAATTCCGTGCCTATTCCAAGGAATACGCCGAAGTTGAGCCCGTGGTCGCCACCTATAAGAACCTGCTGAAAGTGCAGGCCGACCTTGAAGGCGCCCAGGCACTGCTCAAGGACAGCGACCCGGACATGCGTGAAATGGCCGTGGAAGAAGTCCGCGAGGCCAAGGAAAAACTCGCCGAGCTGGAAGGCGACCTGCAACGCATGCTGCTGCCCAAGGACCCCAACGACGGACGCAACGTGTTCCTCGAAATCCGCGCCGGCACCGGTGGCGACGAGGCGGCGATCTTCTCCGGCGACCTGTTCCGTATGTACTCGCGCTACGCTGAGCGTCGCGGCTGGCGTGTGGAGATCCTGTCGGAGAACGAAGGCGAACACGGTGGCTTTAAAGAAGTCATCGCCCGCGTCGAAGGCGACAATGTCTACGGCAAGCTGAAGTTCGAGTCCGGCGCGCACCGTGTGCAACGGGTGCCGGCCACCGAGTCCCAGGGCCGCATCCACACCTCGGCCTGCACCGTCGCCGTGCTGCCCGAGCCGGATGAACAGGAAGCCATCGAGATCAACCCGGCCGACTTGCGCATCGATACCTATCGTTCGTCCGGTGCCGGCGGCCAGCACGTCAACAAGACCGACTCGGCGATCCGTATCACCCACTTGCCGTCGGGCATCGTGGTGGAATGTCAGGAAGAGCGCTCCCAGCACAAGAACCGGGCGCGTGCCATGTCCTGGCTGTCGGCCAAGCTCAATGACCAGCAGACCAGCGCCGCCGCCAATGCGATCGCCACTGAGCGCAAGCTGCTGGTGGGCTCGGGCGACCGCTCCGAGCGCATTCGCACGTACAACTTCGCCCAGGGCCGAGTGACCGATCACCGAATCAACCTAACCCTGTATTCCCTGGACGAAATCCTCGCCGGCGGCGTTGAAGCGGTGATCGAGCCGTTGCTCGCCGAATACCAGGCCGATCAACTAGCGGCCATAGGTGAATAAATGACCATCATCGCCAGCCTGTTGCGCGCCGCCGACCTGCCGGATTCGCCCACCGCGCGCCTGGACGCCGAATTGTTACTGGCTGCGGCCCTGGGTAAATCGCGCAGCTATCTGCACACCTGGCCGGAAAAAATCGTCAGTAGCGAAGACGCGCTGACGTTTGCCGGCTACCTGCAACGCCGCCGCGCGGGCGAGCCGGTGGCTTATATTCTCGGCCAGCAAGGCTTTTGGAAACTCGACCTTGAAGTGGCGCCACACACGCTGATCCCGCGTCCCGAGACCGAAATGCTGGTGGAGGCGGCGCTGGAATTATTGCCGGCCACGCCCGCCCGCGTGCTTGACCTGGGCACCGGCAGCGGCGCGATTGCTCTGGCCCTGGCCAGCGAGCGACCGGCCTGGCAAGTGACCGCGGTCGACCGTGTGCTGGAAGCGGTGGCCCTGGCCGAGCGCAATCGCCAGCGTCTGCACTTGAATAACGCCACGGTACTCAACAGCCATTGGTTCAGCGCCCTGCACGGGCACTCCTACGATCTGATCATCAGCAACCCGCCGTATATCGCCGACAACGACCCGCATCTGGTGGCCGGCGACGTGCGTTTCGAGCCCGCCAGCGCCCTGGTGGCGGGCCATGATGGTTTGGATGACCTGCGTCTGATCATCCAGGACGCGCCCGCCCACCTGAATGCGGGTGGCTGGTTGCTGTTGGAGCACGGTTACGATCAAGCCCCTGCGGTGCGCGACCTGTTGCAGAGCCAAGGTTTTGAGCAAGTGCACAGCCGCGTCGACCTTGGCGGGCACGAACGTATCACCTTAGGGCGCCGGCCGTGCTGACCGATCAGGAGCTGTTGCGCTATAGCCGACAGATTCTGTTGCAGCATGTCGACATTGACGGGCAATTGCGCCTCAAAAACGGCCGTGCCCTGATAGTCGGCCTTGGCGGTCTGGGCGCGCCGGTAGCGCTGTACCTGGCCGCTGCGGGCGTTGGCCAGTTGCATTTGGCGGATTTCGACACGGTCGACTTGACCAACTTGCAACGCCAGATCATCCATGACACCGACAGCGTCGGGCAGACCAAAGTCGACTCGGCCATGCGTCGCTTGAGCGCGATCAACCCCGACATCCAACTGGTGCCCCATCGCACCGCGCTGGATGCCGATTCGCTGGCCGCAGCCGTGGCTCAAGTGGATGTGGTGCTCGATTGCAGTGACAACTTCTCTACCCGCGAGGCGGTCAATGCCGCCTGTGTCGCCGCCGCGAAGCCGTTGATCAGCGGCGCTGCGATTCGTCTGGAAGGGCAATTGTCAGTGTTTGACCCCCGTCGCGCCGACAGCCCGTGCTACCACTGTTTATATGGGCACGGCAGCGACGCCGAATTGACCTGTAGCGAAGCCGGTGTCGTCGGGCCGCTGGTGGGCTTGGTCGGCAGCCTGCAAGCCCTGGAGGCCCTGAAGGTGTTGGCCGGTTTTGGCGAGCCGTTGGTCGGGCGTTTATTGCTGATCGATGCCTTGACCACGCGTTTCCGCGAGCTGCGGGTCAAGCGCGACCCTGGCTGCAGTGTCTGCGGGACTCGCCATGGGTAAGGATGCGCCGATCGGTGTGTTCGATTCCGGTGTCGGTGGCCTGTCGGTGCTGGAGGAAATCCAGCAACTACTGCCCCACGAGTCGCTGCTCTACGTCGCCGATTGCGGGCATATCCCTTATGGCGAGAAAACTCCGGCCTTTATTCGCGAGCGTTCGCGGCGGGTGGCGGCGTTTTTCCGCGAGCAGGGCGCCAAAGCATTCGTAATTGCCTGCAACACGGCGACGGTGGCCGCCGTCGCCGACCTGCGTCTGGACTACCCCGATTGGCCGCTGGTGGGCATGGAGCCCGCCGTCAAACCCGCTGCCGCCGCGACCCGCAGTGGCGTGGTCGGCGTGCTCGCCACCACCGGCACCCTGCAAAGCGCCAAGTTCGCGGCGCTGCTCGACCGTTTTGCCACCGACGTGCGCGTAGTTACCCAGCCATGCCCGGGCTTGGTGGAACTGATTGAAACCGGCGACCTGAGCAGCCCGGCCCTGCGCCAGTTGTTACAGGGCTACGTCGACCCCCTGCTCAGTGCCGGTTGCGACACCATCATCCTCGGTTGTACCCACTACCCCTTCCTTAAACCGATGCTGGCGCAAATGCTGCCGCCGAGCGTCATCCTCATCGATACTGGCGCCGCAGTGGCACGGCAGCTCAAGCGCTTATTGGGCGAGCGCGACCTGTTGGCCGACCGGAAACCTGCTCCCGCGCAGTTCTGGACCAGCGGCGATCTGTCTCACCTAAGAAATATCCTACCGACACTATGGAAACATCCCGGAATCGTGCGAAGCTTCGCCTCGTGAAAATTTCGTGAAATTTCGTGATTAGAAGCTGAACTTCTGACTCTGCGCAGGCTTCTATAGCGAGATTGCTTGTACAAAACACCATACAAACTTGTTCGGAAGGAACGTTTAATGAAGCGCTTGTTCTGTTTGGCTGCGATTGCGGCCGCCGTTGTAGGACACTCGTTTTCGGCGCAGGCCGCCGGCCTCGAATTCGGTCTGGGGGCCACCAGCGATTCGACGTTGACATACCGCCTGGGGCTGACTTCGGATTGGGATAAGAGTTGGATGCAAAGCGATGTAGGTCGCCTGACCGGTTACTGGAGCGGTGCTTACACGTACTGGGAAGGTGATGACCGCGCAGGCGCCAGCAGTCTGTCGTTCTCACCGGTGTTTGTGTACGAATTTGCCGGGCAATCGGTCAAACCGTACATTGAGGCCGGCATCGGCGTTGCGGTGTTCTCCCGTACCAAGCTGGAAGACAACAACATCGGCCAGGCTTTTCAGTTCGAAGACCGTTTGGGTTTCGGGCTGCGTTTTACCGGCGGGCATGAAGTGGGCATTCGCGCCACCCATTATTCCAACGCCGGTATCAGCAGCAACAACGATGGGGTAGAGAGCTACGCGCTGCACTACACCATGCCGTTGTAATCACCCGCATTGCAAAACGCTGCGGGGGCGGCTTGTGCCCTCCCGCATTGCGATCAGATATACGCCGTCGCAATTCCCTGGCGTTCTTCCAGGCACTCCGGTGCGCCCATCTCGAATTCCCGACAAATCAGCGGGCGCCGCTCGTAAATCGTACACATCATCGTGTCCCGATCCAGCGCCGCACACCAGCCGTCGTCCAGGCGCAGCATCACTTCACCGCCCCAATCGTCTGTGTCGATATAGCGCTCAGGCACGCCCGTATCGGTAATCAGCATGACTTCCAGCTGGCAGCAGCACGCCGCACACGTAGAGCAGGTGACGGCGGGTTCAGCGATTTGGATGTGGGGGATGTTGGTCATAGGCGCGCAGTGTAAGGCATGGGCGAGTCTCGGGTGTGAAAGGTCTGACAGACGTCAGCGCGCCAATCGATGCAGCCCGACAAAAACCACTGCCCACAGCAGCGCCAGCCCGATCAGCGTGGGCGCCACGTCAAAGCCGAATTCCACGCCTGCCAACTGGCTGCCGGCGTAATACGACAGCGGCCCGCCCACTGCGCCTAATACGGCGGCTCGCCACCAGGGGCGTGCGCTCCATGCCAGGCAATGACGCAACGTGGTGGCCAGCAGCGCCCACAGCAGCATCAGCCAAAACGGGATCAACGGCCCCGGTTCGCTGAACTGAAACACACCCAGCGCTCGCAGTAACGTGTCCAGCAGCGTGCCCGCCACAGTCACGCCAATGATCAGCGCGCCATCCTTGGCCCAAGAACTTATCCACAGCAGATGAACGGCCAGCACCGCCACGCCAATCAGCAACCAGGGGCCGTCGCCGCCCAGCACGCAGGCAAACCAGCCGGACTGGAACAGCGCGGCGTTGGCCAGGTTTTTAAGCATTGAAACGGCCGAGGAGCGGAGGGTTGATCGCCGCCGGTTTGGCCAGCAGCAACTGAGCGGTGCCGATGGTGCGCTCCATAAAGCCACCTTCGCAGTAGCACAGGTAGAACTCCCACAGCCGCAGGAAGTACTCGTCGTAGCCCAGTTCCGTCAGGCGGCCATGGGCGCGGCGAAAATTCTCATGCCACAGGCGCAGGGTTTTTGCGTAGTGCAGACCGAAGTCTTCCATGTGCAGCAAGTTCATATCGGTGTCGCGGCTGACGATCTGCAGCATGTTCTGCACCGAGGGCAGGGCGCCGCCGGGGAAGATGTAGCGCTGGATAAAATCCACGCTGCGTTTGGCTTGCTCGAAACGCTGTTCGCGGATGGTGATGGCTTGCAGCAACATCAGGCCGTCGCGCTTGAGCAACTGTGCACATTGCTTGAAGTAGGTGGGCAGAAAGCGATGACCCACAGCCTCGATCATCTCGATGGACACCAGTTTGTCGTACTCGCCCGTGAGATCGCGATAATCCCTTAGCAGCAGGGTGACCTGATCTTGCAGGCCCAACGCCTGGATGCGTTGTTCGGTGTACGCAAATTGTTCTTTGGACAGGGTCGTGGTGGTGACCTTGCAGCCATAGTGCTGCGCGGCATACAGCGCCATGCTGCCCCAGCCGGTGCCGATCTCCAGCAAATGGTCGCTGGGTTTGAGGGCAAGCTTCTGGCAGATACGCTCCAGTTTGTTCAGTTGCGCCTGTTCCAGGGTGTCGTCGGCCGTCAGAAATTGCGCCGCCGAGTACATCATGGTTGGGTCGAGGAATTGTTCGAACAGCTCATTGCCCAGGTCGTAGTGGGCGGCGATGTTTTTTTGCGAGCCCTCGCGCGTATTACGGTTGAGCCAGTGCAGGCTCTGAGTCAGCGGGCGGGCGAGGCGGGCCAAGCCACCTTCCAGCGCGTCGAGTACGTCCAGGTTGCTGACCATCACCCGCACCACGGCGGTCAGGTCCGGGCTGGTCCAGTAGCCATGGATAAACGCTTCGCCGGCGCCGATCGAACCGTTGGCCGCCACCAGGCCCCACACGGCCGGATCGACGATCTGGATTTCCCCCAACAGGTGCGCTTCCCGTGCGCCGACCACTTGGCGTTCACCGTCCTCGATCACCACCAACTGGCCATGGCGCAATTGGCTGAGTTGACGCAGCACACCCTTGCGCAGCAGCGCGGTGGTCATGCCGTTGACGTTCAGGCGGCTGGCCTTGACCGATAAGCTAGGGGATTTCATGGCGATGTTCCTTGGTATACCCGACGGCGGTGCGAGAGGCGCCATCGGCGGCCCGGTGGGAGAAAATCGGTGTGCGTTTGAGCAACAGGCGCAGGGCCTGCCAGTAAATGGCCAGGCAGGTCTTGGCGGTCATCCACGGAAAACGTCCCAGGTAGCGGTGCAGACTGGCGCGGGTCAGCGCCTCTTTGTGCAGGCTCAGGGTGGCGTCGAAGACTTTCAGCTCGCCCTGCCAGTCGGCCATATGCACGCCAAGCCGCTCGGCGGGCGGGCTGAAGCTCATGCGGTATTCCAGGTCCCGCGGCAGGAACGGCGATACATGGAACGCCTTGGCCACGGCGAAATGCTGGTGCTCGTCCGCGCCCAGTGCCTGGGCCGGCAGCACGTAGTGGTAGCGTTCGCGCCAAGGGGTGTTGGTTACTTCACACAGGATCGCGGCCAATTGCCCATCGGCCTCGAAACAGTAGAAGAAACTCACCGGATTAAAAGCCAGGCCCCAACTGCGAGCCTGGGTCAGTAGGCAGATAACGCCCTGGGGTGTGCGCCCCAGCGCCTTGCCGACTTCCTGGCGCACGGCATCGCTCAGGCTCATACCGTGGCCGGTCAACTCACGCAGGTAGTCCTGCTGGCGAAAACCGAAGGGCGCCAGGCGGCTACGCCCGGCCAGGGGCGAGAGCCCGAGCACTTGGTCTTCTTCGCTCAAATCCAGGTACAGCAGGCCGATGCGGTAGCGAAAGGCATGAGCCTTGGGCGCAAACCGGCGGTGGGCAATCCAGCCGCTGTACAGGGCGCTGTTCACAGGGTCTCTCCGAAGGTTTGCGCCACGCGCAGGGCGCTGACCACGCCGTCTTCGTGGAACCCGTTGGCCCAATAGGCACCGCAATAATGGGTATGTCGGGCGCCGTTCAGTTCTTCCCAGCGCTGCTGGGCGGCAACGGCGGCCAGGCTGTATTGCGGGTGGGCGTAGGTAAAGCGCGCGAGGATCTTCAGCGGGTTGATCACCGCCGTCTGGTTGAGGCTCACGCAAAAGGTCGTGGTGCTGTCGATGCCTTGCAGGATGTTCATGTCGTAGGTTACGGCGGCCTGGGCCTGACTGTCGCCGGTCAGCCGGTAGTTCCAACTGGCCCAGGCCAGCCTGCGGTCGGGCAGCAGGCGCGTGTCGGTGTGCAGCACTACGTCGTTGTCGGCGTAGGGCAGGGCGCCGAGGATCTCCTGCTCGGCCTGGCTCGGGTCGCCGAGTAACGCCAGGGCTTGATCGCTATGGCAGGCGAACACCACTCGGTCGAACGTCTCGCTACCGGCCGCGCTGTAGATAACCACACCGTCCTCGTTGCGTTCGACTTTATGCACAGGGCAGTTCAGGCGGATCCGCTCACGAAAACCGCGCGTCAGCGGTTCGATATAAGCGCTGGAGCCGCCTTCGATCACGCACCATTGCGGGCGATTGTTCACCGACAACAAGCCGTGGTTCTTGAAGAACCGTACAAAGAACTGCAACGGAAACCCCAACATGTCCGCCAGTGACATCGACCAGATCGCTGCCCCCATCGGCACGATGTAGTGGCGCACGAAGCGCTCACCGTAACCGCCGGCAGTGAGGTAGTCGCCCAGGGTCATATCGGCGCTGATCCGTTGTTCTTGCAGATCCAGCGGAGCCTGGCGGTTGAAGCGCAGGATGTCGCGCAACATGCCCCAGAAGCCTGGCGAGAGGATATTGCGGCGCTGGGCGAACAGGCTGTTGAGGTTGTTGCCGTTGTACTCGAACCGGGTGCGCTCGTCGCACACCGAAAAACTCATCTCGGTGGGTTTGAACGCCACGCCGATCTGCCCCAGTAACCGAATGAAGTTGGGGTAGGTCCAGTCGTTGAACACGATAAAACCGGTGTCCACCGCGTAGGGTTGGCCCTCCACCGTCACGTTGACCGTATGGGTATGCCCGCCGATGCGGTCGCCCGCTTCGAACAGGGTTATATCGTGACGGCGGCTGAGCAGATAGGCGCTGGTCAGCCCGGCGATACCGCTGCCGATAATGGCGATCTTCACAGGTCGTCCTTCTTCGGCGGTGGGCTGCGCAACATGCGTTTGCCGATGATCAATTGCGCGCGGTTGGGCAGTTTCGACAACGGCCACAAGGTGGCGATAAACAGCGCGGGGAAGGCGATCTCCAACGGACGCTTGCTCAGCTTGGCGAAGATATGCCGCGCGGCTTTGTCGGCGGGCCAGCTCAGGGGCATCGGGAAGTCGTTGCGTTCGGTCAGGGGCGTGTCGACAAAGCCTGGGCTGATCACGGTAACGTCGATGTTCTCCGGCGACAGGCTGATGCGCAGCGATTCGAACAAGTAGCGCAGGCCGGCCTTGGACGCACCGTACGCCTCGGCACGTGGCATTGGCAGGTAAGTCACGGCGCTGGCGACGCCCACCAGGTGCGGCGTGAGCCCGGCGCGCAGCAACGGCAGGGCGGCTTCGATGCAATAACTGCTGGCCAGCAGGTTGGTGCGCACGACGTGCTCGATGATCGATGAGTCGAACTGGCGGGCGTCCACGTATTCGCACGTGCCGGCGTTGAGGATCACTGTGTCCAGCGCACCCCATACCTGAGCGATGTGCTCGCCGATTTCGCGCACAGTCTGGCTGTTGGTCAGGTCGCCGGCCACCACCAGCACTTGGCCAGGGTAACGCTGCGCCAACGCCTCCAGCGGCTCTTTGGTGCGCGAGCTCAAGGCCACCTGGGCGCCGCTGTTGAGCAGCTCCACGGCCAGCGCGGCGCCGATGCCACTGCTGGCGCCAGTCAGCCAATAACGACGAGGCGTCACTGCGTTCATCCCACTCTCCTTTTCAGCCAGCTGATCACCTTGCCCAACACGGGCAGGTGTTCGTACAGCAGTGCCCCGGCATCGAAATAATCCCGATGGCGGTACACCGTTTCACGCCACATCAGGTGTGAGCAGCCTTCCACGCGGATGACCTTGCCATTGGCCAGGCGCGGGTGGCAGAAGCTCATTTTCCAGCGCAGGTAGCCTTCGCCCTCGGCGACCTGATCGAAACCGTGGAAATCGAAGCGTAACTGGCTGACGTTGCCGTACAGCGACTCGAAATAGCGGTGCAGCGCGGTCAAGCCGTGCACTTCGTGAAGCGGATCGGTGAAGGTGATGTCCTTGCTGTACAGACTGTCGAGCAAGTGCAGGTTGTGCTTGTCCAGGGTGGCGAAGGTCTGGGCGAAACGGCGCAGGAAATCACTCATGGGCACCTCCTACCGCTTCGCGCGACGGCAGACTGCGGAACGCCGCCAGGGCGCGCTCGCGGGATTTTTTCAAATCGACAATGGCGCGCGGGTAATCCGCCACGCCAAACAGTCCGCCAACCGCGTCGGGGTTGTGGACTTCCTTTTTATTCAGTCCGGCCAGTTCCGGCAGCCAGTGCTTGATGAACACGCCTTCGCTGTCGAATTTTTCCGATTGGCTCAGCGGGCTGAAAATCCGGAAGTACGGCGCCGAGTCGGTGCCGGTGGAAGAGCTCCACTGCCAGCCGCCATTATTGGCGGCCAAGTCGCCGTCGATCAGATGGCGCATGAAGAACCGTTCGCCTTCGCGCCAATCGATCAACAGATTCTTGGTCAGGAACATCGCCACCACCATGCGCAGGCGGTTATGCATCCAGCCGGTTTCAAGCAACTGGCGCATCGCCGCGTCGATGATCGGCAGACCGGTGCGCGCCTCTTGCCAGGCCGCCAGGTCCTTGGGCGCATCGCGCCAGGCCACGGCTTCGGTTTCGGGGCGGAAGGCGCGGTGACGGGACACCCGAGGGTAGCCCACCAGAATGTGTTTGTAGAACTCACGCCACAGCAGTTCGTTGATCCAGGTGATCGCCCCGATATCGCCGCTTTCGAACTCGCCCTGATTGGTTTGCAGCGCCGCGTGCAAGCATTGGCGCGGCGAGACCACGCCGGCGGCCAGGTAGGCAGACAACTGGCTGGTGCCGGGTTTGGCCGGGAAATCGCGCTCGTCCTTGTAATAGCTGATCTGCGCATCGGCGAAGGTTTCCAGGCGGCGTCGGGCTTCGTCTTCACCGGCAGGCCAGAGGGCGCGTAGGTGTTCGCTCGGCGGTTCGAAGCCATCGACGGTGGCTGGCACGGCGTCGCTTTTGATCGCCAGTTTTGCCTGGGCCTTGGGCGTGCTCACCAGGTGCGGCAGGGCGCTGTGCAGACGGGTGTAGCAGACTTTGCGGAACTGACTGAACACCTGGAAATACGTGCCGCTTTTGGTCAGCACACTGCCGGGTTGGAAAAACAATTGATCCAGGTAGCTGTGGAAGGTCACCCCATCGGCTTCCAGCGCCGTGGCCACCGCCGCATCTCGGCGGCTTTCATGAATGCCGTATTCCTCGTTGACGTGCACCGACGCCACGCCCAACTCGCCGCACAATTGGCGGAGCACGGCGGGTACCTGGTCCCAGGTGGCGGCGGTGCGGATCAGCAACGGGATGTTGAGTTCGCCCAAGGACCGGCTCAAGTGCCGCAGGTTACGCAGCCAGAAATCCACTTTGCACGGCGCGTCATCGTGGGCCAGCCATTGTTCGGGCGTGATCAGGTACACCGCTGCCAGCGGGCCGCGCTGGCTCGCAGCGGCCAGGGCGGTATTGTCGTGAATGCGCAAGTCGGTGCGCAGCCAGATCAGGTGCATTTAGACGAGTCCACGCTGGAGCATAAGCTGGTGGGCCGACAACGGGTCTTCGGCGAGGGACAGATCCGCAAGGTCATGGCTCAATAACGCCAGCTCGGCCTGATGAATGCTCACCGTGGGGCCGACCAGCAGTGTCGGGCAATCAACACCGCCCAGTAGTTTGGCGAAGGCCGGCAGTTGCAAGGCTTTGCTCGAATACAGCAGCACGGCGCGCGGTTTGAGGTGCTCCACCGCCAGGGCCAATTCGCCGGCCGGCAGCGGCCAGTCGAACACTTCCACCGGGCAATCGGCGCTGCTGGCCAGCCAGGCGCTGAGCCACAGATGCGGCTCCAGCTGCAAGTCGGACTGGTTGATCAGCAGCAGCGGCGCACCGTGCAATTGCCGATTGTTGTGGTAAATGCGCGCGCCAAACTTGCTACGCAGCCACGACAGGAAAAACACCCGCTCCATCTGCGCGCCGAACTGGCCCTGCCAGCGTTGCTCCAGTTCCTGGATCAGCGGTAGCAGCAGTTGCTCGCACAAGGTGCGCGGCGGGTACAGCGCCATGGCCTGGTTAAAGGCATCGTCGACCCGGCGCTCGGCCAAGTCGCTGATGGCCTGCACCAATGTCTGGCGCAGACTCTGCCATTCGTTGGCAGCGCTGTCGGGGGTGATCTGGGCGGAGTCGATCAGGTTTTTCACCTGGCTGACGGGCACGCCGCGGTTAAGCCAGGTCAGGATGGCGTGGATACGTTGCACATGCTCGGCACTGAAGAGCCGATGTCCCTTGGGCGTGCGCTGCGGCACGATCAAACCGTAACGGCGTTCCCAGGCGCGCAGGGTTACGGCGTTGACGCCGGTCTGGCGCGCCACTTCACGGATCGGCAGCCAGCCGTCTTCAAGGGCTTGGGCGATGTCTTCGCCGGGTTCGTCTTGGAGGACGGCGTTCATGACGCTTTTCATGGGTTAGATCGCATTTCGCAGGCTGAGATTTTCCGGGTGCGGCTGCAAGTACGCCTGCTGCGCAATGTAGCGGTCCGGGTGTTGACGAAAGTGGTGCTTGAGCAACGTCAGCGGCACCACCAGCGGCACGATGCCGTGGCGGTATTGGCCGATGACGGTCTGCATTTCCTGTTTGTCGTCGGCGCTGATCACCTGTTTCAGGTAGCCGCTGATGTGCTGCAGCACATTGCTGTGGGTGCCGCGGGTGGCGCATTTTTTCAGGCCGGTCATCAGCTCAGTGAAGTAAACGCTGGCCAGCTCATCCAGCTCGGTACTTTTATCCATCGTGCCCAACAGGTGACCGAGGCTTTTGTAGTGCTGCGGGCTGTGAGCCATCAGCAAGTACTTGTACCGAGAATGAAAGGCCAGCAAGCGATGACGGCTCAAACCTTCGGCCAGCAGTGCTTGCCAGCTGGCATAGACGAATACGCGGGTGAGGAAGTTTTCCCGCAGGACCGGGTCATTCAAGCGACCGTCTTCTTCCACCGGCAAGTTGGGGTGGCGCGCGCAAAACGCCTGGGCATAGATGCCGCGACCGCCGCCATCCACCGGTGTGCCGTTCTCGCGATACACCTTGACCCGCTCCAGGCCACAGGACGGGGACTTCTGCATAAAGATGTAACCGCACAGGTCGGTATGCTCGCGCGCCATCTGCCGGCCGTAATCGTCCAGCGGCTGGGTCACGTTGAGGGCACGGTTCACCGTGCCGACGGCTTGCGGCTGGGCAGGGTCGCCCACCAGACGGATCGGTTCACGGGGGATGCCCAGGCCGATGGCGACTTCCGGGCACAGCGGCACAAAGTCGAAATAATCGGCCAGGGTCTGGCAACAGAGCAGGGATTGTTTATGTCCGCCATTGAAGCGCACGTTCTCGCCCAGCAGGCAGGCGCTGATGGCGATCTTCGGTTTGGTGATGCTGGACATGAGCAAACCTCTGCAAAATTCCTATACAAACAAGAGTGCCTGTACAACTAAATCTCATCATAGGTTTGATGCTGTACAAGTCAAATCATTTGTATAAGTTTTTGCGCTGAGATTATTGCCAGCCGATTTTCCACGCCCCGGCGTCTTGCAGGGTTTGCCACGGCAGGCGTTCACCCCGGCGCGTCATGACCGCTTGCAGCTCGATTTCCAACACGGTGCCTTCTTCGTCACAAAACAGTTCGGTGACCAGAAAATGCTTTTCCTTGTTTTGGGGGTGTGCTGCTGTCCACTTCGACAGCAGCAATTTGGCCGGGTTGATGCGGTTCATTGCAGATGCTCGATCAGCCGTCGCGCTGCTTCTTGCCCGCTGAGCCAGGCGCCTTCCACACGGCCGGACAAGCACCAGTCACCGCATACGTACAAGCCTAGGTCGGCATCGGCGAGCACGCCGAATTCATGGGCGCTGGACGGTCGCGCGTACAGCCAGCGATGCGCCAAGCTGAACGACGGCGCGGGCATGGCGCTGTGCAGCAGTTCGGCGAACGCGCCGTGCAGGTATTCGGTGACCGCTTCTTTGGACAGGTCCAGATGAGCCTTGCTCCACGCGCTGGTGGCGTGCAGCACCCAGGTGTCGAGGGTGGTGTCGCGCCCGGGCTTGCTGCGGTTGCGCGCCAGCCAGTCGAGGGGGCTGTCCTGTACGAAGCAGCCCTCCATTGGGGTGTCCAGCGGGGTGTCGAAGGCCAGGGCCACGGCCCAGGTAGGGTCCATTTTCACACCGGCGGCGACGCCCGCCAGTTTGGGCGCGGCTGCCAGCAGGGCAGTGGCCTGGGGCGCGGGCGTGGCGATGATGACATGGCTGAACGGCCCGTGATTGCCGCCGTCGGCGTCCTGCAGGTTCCAATGATGTTTGCCTTGGAACACCTCGGTGATGCGGCAGCCGAATTGCACCGGCAAATCATCCAGCAATGCGCGGGTGATCGCACTCATACGCGGTGTACCGACCCAGCGCACCTGCTCATCGGGTGAGGGGGTGAGCTGGCCGGACTTGAATTGATAAAGCTGTGGTTGCCACTGATCGACCACGCCCTGCGTCTGCCAGCGTTGCACCTCGGTGGCGAAGCGCCGGTCGCGGGCGGTGAAGTACTGGGCGCCCATGTCGAGCGCACCGGCATCGCTGCGTTTGCTGGACATGCGTCCGCCGCTGCCGCGGCTTTTATCGAAGAGTTGTACAAGGTGCCCGGCCTCTTTTAACGCTCGGGCGGCGGAAAGTCCGGCGATGCCGGTACCGATAATCGCGATGGGTAGAGTCATGGTGGGCCTCATTTACCGTTGGGTACAGGCTACGCCGAGACCAATAGCTGTACAATATTGTTTTTTGGTATAAGTTTTGGCGTACCTGAACCGTTGACGTGGCCTATGGTTAACCCTACGCCACGCCCGACTTCGAATTGATCCCTGCTTATAAAATAGACCAGTGATCGGCGGCGAACGTTACATGAGGAGCGTCCCATGCATATTTTGCTGACCGGCGGTACCGGCTTGATCGGTCGCCAACTCTGCCAACACTGGCTGGCCCAGGGTCATCGTCTGACCGTGTGGAGCCGTCATCCTGAGGAAGTGGCGTCGCTGTGCGGCGCGCAAGTACTGGGCGTTGCGCGCCTGGAAGAGGTGATCGGCGCGGTAGATGCGGTGGTCAACCTGGCCGGCGCGCCCATCGCCGACCGCCCCTGGACTCACAAGCGCAAGGCGCTGTTGTGGAGCAGCCGCATCAGTCTTACCGAAACTTTGCTGGCCTGGCTCGAAGGCCTTGAGCAGAAACCGGCAGTGCTGTTGTCCGGTTCGGCGGTGGGTTGGTACGGCGACGGCGGCGAGCGCGAATTGACCGAAGCCAGTGGCCCGGTGCAGGACGACTTCCCCAGCCAGCTGTGCATCGCCTGGGAAGAAACCGCCCAGCGCGCCGAAGCCCTGGGCATCCGCGTGGTACTGGTGCGCACTGGTCTGGTACTGGCTGCCGAGGGCGGCTTTTTGTCGCGGTTGCTGCTGCCGTTCAAACTGGGGCTGGGCGGGCCTATCGGCAATGGCCGGCAGTGGATGCCGTGGGTGCATATCCAGGATCAAATTGCCCTGATTGATTTTCTTCTGCACAAGCAAGACGCCAACGGTCCTTATAATGCGTGCGCGCCGCACCCGGTGCGTAACCGCGAGTTCGCCAAGACCCTGGGCCAAGTGTTGCATCGCCCGGCATTCATGCCCATGCCGGCCTTCGCGTTGAAGGTGGGGCTGGGCGAGTTGTCGGGGTTGTTGTTGGGCGGCCAGAAGGCCGTACCGGAACGTTTGCTGGCGGCCGGTTTCACTTTCCAGTTCACTGAGTTGCGCGCGGCTCTGGACGACTTGTCCACCCGCCTCTAGAGATAGGATGTTGCATGACGGATCACGCGTTGTTACTGGTCAACCTGGGTTCACCGGCGTCCACTTCGGTGGCCGATGTGCGCAGCTACCTCAATCAGTTTTTGATGGACCCTTATGTGATCGACTTGCCATGGCCGGTGCGACGCCTGCTGGTGTCGCTGATCCTGATCAAGCGCCCAGAGCAGTCGGCCCATGCCTATGCATCGATCTGGTGGGACGAGGGCTCGCCGTTGGTGGTGCTCAGCCGTCGCCTGCAAGCGCAAATGACCGCGCAGTGGACCCAAGGCCCGGTGGAGTTGGCGATGCGTTACGGCGAGCCCTCCCTGGAAACCACCCTGACGCGCCTTGCCGCCCAGGGCATCCGCAAAGTCACGCTGGCGCCGTTGTACCCGCAGTTTGCCGACAGCACCGTGACCACGGTGATCGAAGAGGCCCAGCGCGTGGTGCGTGATAAGAAACTGGCTGTGCAGTTTTCGATCCTGCAGCCGTTCTACGATCAGCCGGAGTACATCGACGCATTGGCGGCGAGCGCGCGCCGCTATGTGGAACAGGATTACGATCACCTGCTGCTGAGTTTCCACGGCTTGCCCGAGCGCCACCTGACCAAGCTCGACCCCACCGGCCAGCATTGCTTCAAGGATGCCGACTGCTGCAAGAATGCCTCGCCTGAGGTGCTCGCCACCTGCTATCGCGCACAGTGCTTCAGTGTCGCCCGTGATTTCGCTGCGCGGCTGGGCTTGCCCGACGGTAAGTGGTCGGTGGCGTTCCAGTCGCGGCTGGGTCGCGCGAAATGGATCGAACCCTACACCGAGGCCCGCCTGGAGGCGCTGGCCCAGCAAGGTGTGAAAAAACTGCTGGTGATGTGCCCGGCGTTCGTCGCCGATTGCATTGAGACCCTGGAGGAAATCGGCGACCGCGGCCGCGAGCAATTCCGCGAAGCCGGGGGCGAGGACCTGATATTGGTGCCGTGCCTGAACGATGACCCGCAGTGGGCGGCGGCGCTCAATACCCTGTGCGAGCGCGCGCCGCAGCAACTGTAGGCGCGTTACAGATTGAGGGTCAGGCTGACCGTGAGGTTGCGCGGTTCGCCGGGGTTGACCCAGTAATTGCTGTAGGAGCGCTCGTAGTACTTTTCATCGAACAGGTTGTTGAGGTTCAGGCCCACCGTCACGTTTTGCGTTGCCTTGTAATGGGCCAGCAAATCGACGGTGTGGTAGGCGGGCAGTTCAAAGCTACCGCCGGCCTCACCCGAGCGATCCCCCACATAGGTGAACGCTGCGCCCATATCCGAGCCGCGCAAGGCGCCGTCCTGGAATTCATACACACCTAATAGACTGCCGCTGCGCTTGGCCACGCCGAGAATGCGGCTGCCCGTGGGAATTGTTTTGTCACCCTTGGTCACTTCGGCGTCGATATAGGCCAAGGCGCCGATCACGCGCACCGCGTCGGTCACTTGCCCGCTCAGCTGCAGGTCGAAACCCTGGCTGCGAGCCTTGCCCATGGCGCGGTTGGTATTGGTGGCCGGGTCCAGGGCCAGCACGTTTTCCTTTTCGATATGGAACGCGGCCAGGGTGGCGCTGAGGCGGTCGTCGTACAGTTCGCTCTTGATCCCCACTTCATAACCCACGCCTTCTTCAGGCTTGAAGGTTTTACCCGTGGCGTCCAGGCCGCTATTGGGCTTGAACGAGGTTGAAGCGTTGGCGAACACGCCGACCTCGGGCGTGAGCTGATAAAGCAGCCCGGCGCGCTGGGTGAGGGCGTCGTGGGTTTGTCGACTGGTTGGGGCGTTACGAGTGAAGTCGTCGAGGGTTTGTTCGAAGTGCTCGAAGCGCGCGCCAATCATGCCGCGCAAGCGCTCGGTGAAGATGATCTGGTCCTGCAGGTTCAACGCGTGGCTTTTAGTCTGCTCGAAGAAGTCAGTGCCGGAGCGAGCGCCATTGGGTTTGGGTTGGCCGTAGACCGGATTGTAGAGGTCTATGGGGTAGCTGCCCGCGATCGCAGTCACGCGTTCGCTCTTGCGGTAGTCCTCGTATTCGGTGCCCACCAGCAATTCGTGCTGCCAACTGCCGATGTCGAACAGGCCACGCAGTTCCAGCTGGGTAATGCTGTCATGCCAGCCCATGGAGCGTTCGCGGTAACGGCGATTGAGGGTATGACCGCCGGCATTCAGCGCCCGGTTTTCCGAAGCATCGCCCCATAGGCTGCCTTGTTTGTAGTGGCTGGCCAGGCGCAGTTTCCAGGCGTCGTTGAGGTGATGTTCGAGGGTCGCTTGCAGGCGGTTGTTGTGGTTGTCGATATCGCCGTCGTTGGGCTCGCCGAGGAACGTGCGGCGCGATACGCCGGGAGCGTCGACGATGCCGCGGTCGAAGGTAGAGCTGTGGCGCACGAATTCACTTTCCACCAGCAGGGTGGTATCCGGGTCCAATTGCCAGCTGAACGACGGCGCGACAAACACCCGCTTGCTGCCGACGTGATCGCGGAAACTGTGGTTGTCTTCCACCGCCAGGTTGACCCTCGACAGCACGTTGCCTTCGCTGGCTAGTGGGGTGTTGACGTCCAGTGCGGTGCGATAACGATCCCAACTGCCTGCGCTGGCTTGCAGGGTGGTGAAGGCCTCGGGTTGAGGTTTTTTGGTGACGATATTCACCGTGCCGCCGGGATCGCCGCGCCCGTAGAGGCTGGCGGCAGGGCCCTTGAGCACCTCGATGCGTTCGATATTGGCGGTGTCCGGCGTGCTCGGGTAGCCACGGTTGGCGCTGAAGCCATCCTGGTAGAACTCCGAGGTGGTGAAACCGCGCACGCTGTATTCGTACAGGGTCAGGCCGCCGAAGTTGTTTTGCTTGGACACCCCGCCGGCGAATTCCAGCGCGCGTTCCACGTTGGTACTGCCCAGGTCTTTGAGCACCGTGGCGGGAATCACGCTGATGGACTGTGGGATGTCACGCAGGGCCGTGTCGGTTTTGGTCGCGCTGGCGGATCGGGTGGCGCGGTAGCCCGTGACCGGGCCGGTGGCGGATTCATAAGCGTCGGTCGTGACGCTGATAGCTTCCAGTTCCAGGCGGTTGTCTTCGGCGAAGGCAGGGTCCAGCAGCAATCCCAGGGCCAGACCGGCCATGGGAGCGATTTTTCGAGACGGCATGAGAGAGCGTTCCAATGATTTAATTGAAACAATATAACATGCCTAATGAGAATGAATCGCTATGAGATGTCAGCTGGCAAGCGCCCGCGAACGGGCACCTGGGTGCGGCCGGTTATTCCTCTTCTTTTACCGGGGCTGGCGGTGGGCGCAGGCCGATCTCGGCTGACAACTTGATCTCTTTGCCATTGCGCATGACCTGAATTGCGACTTTATCCGTCGGTTTGATTCGCGCCACTTGGTTCATCGACTTGCGTCCGTCGCCGGCCGGTTCGCCGTTGATGCTCAGAATCACGTCACCCAATTGCAGGCCGGCCTTCTGCGCCGGGCCATCGCGGAAGATCCCCGCCACCACGATGCCTGGGCGCCCAGTCAGGCCGAACGATTCGGCCAGCTCTTTGGTCAACGGTTGCACTTCGATGCCCAGCCAGCCGCGAATTACCTGGCCGTGCTCGATGATCGACTTCATCACTTCCATCGCCAGCTTCACCGGGATCGCAAATCCGATGCCTTGCGAACCACCGGACTTGGAGAAAATCGCCGTGTTAATGCCGGTCAGGTTGCCATTGGCATCCACCAGGGCGCCGCCGGAGTTGCCCGGGTTGATCGCGGCATCGGTCTGGATAAAGTCTTCGTAGCTGTTAAGACCCAGTTGGTTACGCCCGGTGGCACTGATGATGCCCATGGTCACCGTCTGGCCAACCCCGAACGGGTTGCCGATGGCCAGTGCGACATCGCCCACGCGCAAGCCATCGGAACGGCCGAGGGTGATCGACGGCAGGTTCTTCAAGTCGATCTTCAGCACCGCCAGGTCCGTTTCCGGGTCACTGCCCACCACTCGGGCCAGGGTTTCGCGGCCGTCACGCAGGGCCACCACAATCTGATCGGCGCCACTGGTCACATGGTTGTTGGTGAGGATGTAGCCCTCAGGGCTCATGATCACCCCGGAACCCAGGCTGGACTCCATGCGCCGCTGCTTGGGCCCGTTGTCACCGAAATAGCGGCGGAATTGCGGGTCTTCAAACAGCGGATGCGCCGGTTTGTTGATGACTTTGGTGGTGTACAGGTTGACCACCGCCGGGGCGGCGATCACCACTGCGTCGGCGTAGGTCACCGGGCCTTGCACCACCGTGGTGGTCTGTGGGGCCTGTTGCAGGTTCACATCAAGGCTGGGTAAGCCCACCCACTGAGGGAAACGCTGAATGATCAGCATCGCGATCAGCACGCCGGCCAGCAATGGCCATCCAAAAAAACGCAGCGCCTTGAGCATCAAGTAAGTCCTGACAGGTTGCAGGGGGCGGGGGAGCGCCCATAATGTCGCGCATTATACGAGGCTGAGCGCGCCTCTGAACGGGATATTTAGGAGACTTTCATGGCCGTCCCCCTTACCACCCTCGTCGAGGAAGCCGACCGCTACCTCGGCAGTGCAAAAATTGCCGATTACTGCCCCAATGGCCTACAGGTCGAGGGTCGTCCGCAGGTGATGCGCATCGTCAGCGGCGTGACCGCCAGCCAGGCGCTGCTGGACGCCGCCGTCGAAGCCCAGGCCGACCTGGTGCTGGTGCACCACGGTTACTTCTGGAAAGGCGAAAACCCGTGCATCACCGGCATGAAGCAGCGTCGTCTGAAAACCCTGCTCAAGCACGACATTAGCCTGCTGGCCTACCACCTGCCGCTGGACCTGCACCCCGACGTCGGCAATAACGTGCAGCTGGCGCGCCAGTTGGATATCACCGTCGAAGGCCCGCTGGACCCGGACAACCTCAAGGTCGTCGGCCTGGTGGGCTCCCTCGCCGAGCCGCTATCCCCCCGCGATTTCGCTCGCCGCGTGCAGGACGTGATGGGCCGCGAGCCTTTGCTGATCGAAGGCAGCGAGATGATCCGGCGCGTCGGCTGGTGCACCGGCGGCGGCCAGGGCTATATCGACCAGGCGATTGCCGCGGGTGTCGACCTGTTCCTCAGCGGCGAAGCCTCCGAGCAGACCTTTCACAGCGCCCGCGAAAACGACATCAGTTTCATCGCCGCCGGCCATCACGCCACCGAGCGCTACGGTGTGCAGGCGCTGGGCGATTACCTGGCGCGGCGCTTTGCCCTGGAACATCTATTCATCGATTGCCCCAACCCGATCTGAACCACAACGCTGACCAGGATGGGGGAGGGGATGCCTGCTTTCACACAAACCTGACGGCATATTGATATATCGTTTCGGTCTAGCTGGCGCCCTAAATAGAAGAAGTTGCTGTGCTAGCATGCCTCGCTCGAACACGGCCCGCTGGCCGTCCATAAGATCGTTTTTCCGTGAGTAACCATGGTCGACAAACTGACGCATCTGAAACAGCTGGAGGCGGAAAGCATCCACATCATCCGCGAGGTCGCCGCCGAGTTCGACAACCCGGTGATGCTCTACTCGATCGGTAAAGACTCTGCCGTGATGCTGCACCTGGCACGCAAGGCGTTTTTTCCGGGCAAGCTGCCCTTCCCGGTGATGCACGTCGACACCCGCTGGAAATTCCAGGAGATGTACAAGTTCCGCGACAAGATGGTCGAAGAACTGGGCCTGGACCTGATCACCCACGTCAACCCGGACGGCGTGGCGCAGGGCATCAACCCATTCACCCACGGCAGCGCCAAGCACACCGACATCATGAAGACCGAGGGCCTCAAGCAGGCTCTGGACAAGCATGGTTTCGACGCAGCATTCGGCGGCGCCCGTCGCGATGAAGAGAAATCCCGCGCCAAAGAGCGTGTGTACTCGTTCCGCGACAGCAAACACCGCTGGGACCCGAAGAACCAGCGTCCGGAGCTGTGGAACGTCTACAACGGCAACGTCAACAAGGGCGAGTCGATCCGCGTGTTCCCGCTGTCCAACTGGACCGAGCTGGACATCTGGCAGTACATCTACCTGGAAGGTATCCCGATCGTGCCGTTGTACTTCGCTGCTGAACGTGAAGTGATCGAGAAGAACGGCACGTTGATCATGATCGACGACGACCGCATCCTCGAACATTTGTCCGACGAAGACAAAGCCCGCATCGTCAAAAAGAAAGTACGTTTCCGTACCCTTGGCTGCTACCCGTTGACGGGCGCGGTGGAGTCCGAAGCCGAGACGCTGACGGACATCATTCAGGAAATGCTCCTGACGCGAACTTCCGAGCGCCAGGGCCGGGTCATCGACCATGATGGCGCCGGCTCTATGGAAGATAAAAAACGTCAGGGTTATTTCTAAGGGGTTGTCATGTCGCACGCATCTGATTTGATCAGCGAGGACATCCTCGCCTACCTGGGCCAGCACGAGCGCAAGGAAATGTTGCGCTTCCTGACCTGTGGCAACGTCGACGACGGCAAGAGCACCCTGATCGGGCGCCTGCTGCACGACTCCAAGATGATCTACGAAGATCACCTGGAAGCCATTACCCGCGATTCGAAGAAGTCCGGCACCACCGGTGACGACATCGACCTGGCCTTGCTGGTCGACGGCTTGCAGGCCGAGCGTGAGCAGGGCATCACCATTGATGTGGCCTACCGCTACTTCTCCACCGCCAAGCGCAAATTCATCATCGCCGACACACCCGGCCATGAGCAGTACACCCGCAACATGGCCACCGGTGCGTCCACCTGTGACCTGGCGATCATCCTGATCGACGCACGCTACGGTGTGCAGACCCAGACCCGTCGCCACAGCTATATCGCCTCGTTGCTGGGCATCAAGCACATCGTGATTGCCGTCAACAAGATGGACATCAACGGCTTCGACCAAAGCGTGTTCGAGGCGATCAAGGCCGATTACCTGAAGTTCGCCGAAGGCATCGCGTTCAAGCCGAGCACCATGGCGTTCGTGCCGATGTCGGCGCTCAAGGGCGACAACGTGGTCAACAAGAGCGAGCGTTCGCCTTGGTACACCGGCCAGTCGTTGATGGAGATCCTCGAAACCGTCGAGATCGCCAACGACCGCAACTACACCGACCTGCGTTTCCCGGTGCAGTACGTCAACCGTCCGAACCTGAACTTCCGTGGGTTTGCCGGCACCCTGGCCAGCGGCATCGTGCACAAGGGCGACGAAGTCGTGGTGCTGCCGTCGGGCAAGAGCAGTCGCGTCAAATCCATCGTCACGTTTGAAGGTGAGCTGGAACACGCCGGCCCAGGCCAGGCTGTGACCCTGACCATGGAAGACGAAATCGATATCTCCCGTGGCGACCTGCTGGTGCATGCCGATAACGTGCCGCAAGTGGCCGACGCGTTCGACGCCATGCTGGTGTGGATGGCCGAAGAGCCGATGCTGCCGGGTAAGAAATACGACATCAAGCGCGCCACCAGCTATGTGCCCGGCTCCATTACCAGCATCGTGCACCGCGTGGACGTGAACACCCTGGCCGAAGGCCCGGCGAGTTCGTTGCAGTTGAATGAGATCGGCCGGGTCAAGGTCAGCCTCGACGCCGCCATCGCGCTGGACGGTTACGACAGCAACCGCACCACTGGCGCCTTTATCGTCATCGATCGCCTGACCAATGGCACCGTGGCGGCTGGCATGATCATCGCGCCACCGGTCAGCCATGGCAGTGCGTCGCACCACGGCAAGTTGGCCCATGTGGCAACCGAAGAGCGCGCCATACGCTTCGGCCAGCAACCGGCTACCGTGTTGTTCAGCGGTTTGTCGGGCGCCGGTAAGAGCACCCTGGCCTATGCGGTCGAGCGCAAGCTGTTCGATATGGGCCGCGCGGTGTTCGTGCTGGATGGCCAAAACCTGCGTCACGACCTCAACAAAGGGCTGCCGCAGGATCGCGCCGGGCGTACTGAAAACTGGCGGCGCGCGGCTCACGTTGCGCGTCAGTTCAACGAAGCCGGCCTGCTGACCCTGGCCGCGTTCGTCGCACCGGATGCCGAGGGTCGCGAGCAGGCCAAGGCGCTGATTGGCAGCGATCGCCTGTTGACGGTCTACGTGCAAGCATCGCCGCTGGTGTGCGCCGAGCGTGACCCGCAAGGTCTGTACGCCGCCGGTGGGGATAACATCCCGGGCGAATCCTTCCCGTACGACGTGCCGTTGAACGCCGATCTGGTGATCGACACCCAGGCCCTATCGCTGGAAGAGAGCGTCAAGCAAGTGCTGGAGCTGTTGCGCCAGCGCGGCGCGATCTAAGCTTCGCGCAATCAAATGTGGGAGGGGGCTTGCCCCCGATAGCGATGTACCAGTGACAGATGTACTGACTGACACACTGCTATCGAGGGCAAGCCCTCTCCCACCTTTTGATTATCGTTTGCCTGGGAAGTCTTTATGTAGCTTGTCCAGTAACGCATCCTTCTCTTCCCACAGCTGATTGATCCACCCCTGGAACGCCAGCCGATACTCCCCATCCTGCTCATAATTCCTGCCGATAAACTCGACCGGGATCTGCACCTCGTCAAACTGCACCACCACGTCCTTCACCTTCCCGCATAGCAAGTCCCAGTACCCAGGGCGCCCGGCGGGGTAGTGGATGGTTACGTTCACCAGTGACTTCAATTGCTCGCCCATGGCATCCAGTACAAATGCGATACCGCCGGCCTTGGGTTTGAGCAGGTAGCGAAACGGCGAGTTCTGCTGTGCGTGTTTGGCTGGCGTAAACCGCGTGCCCTCGGCGAAGTTGAAGATGCCCACCGGGTTGTCGCGAAATTTCTCACAGGTCTTGCGAGTGGTTTCCAGATCCTTGCCTTTCTTCTCCGGGTGTTTTTCCAAGTAGGCCTTGGTGTAACGCTTCATGAATGGAAAGCCCAGGGCCCACCACGCCAGTCCAATCACCGGCACCCAGATCAGTTCCTGTTTGAGGAAGAACTTCAGTGGGCGAATCCGACGATTGAGCACGTATTGCAGCACCATGATGTCGACCCAGCTCTGGTGGTTGCTGGTCACCAGATAGGAATGCTGATAATCCAGGCCTTCAAGGCCCTTCACATGCCAGCGCGTGCGCTGAACCAGGTTCATCCAGCCCTTGTTGTTGGTCACCCAGGCCTCATGGGTATGGTTCATCAGCCACTCGCTGAACCCCTTGGCGAAGGGCAGGGCCTTGAACAGCGCCACGACAAACAGGAACGAACACAACAGGATAGTGTTCAGCGCCAGCAACAGCGAGGCGATCACCCCGCGTACGGCGGCAGGTAGAAAATCCAGCATTTAGATATCCATAGGTCGATTGGCGGCTTGGATCGCGGTCAGCGCGATGGTGTACACGATGTCGTCGACCTGGGCGCCGCGCGGCAGGTCGTTGACCGGTTTGCGCAGGCCCTGAAGCATTGGCCCCAGGCTGACGCAGTCGGCGCTGCGCTGCACCGCTTTGTGGGTGGTGTTGCCGGTGTTCAGGTCCGGGAATACAAACACCGTAGCCTTGCCAGCGACCGGGCTGTTGGGCGCCAGTTGGCGGGCCACGGTTTCGTTGGCGGCGGCGTCGTATTGCAGCGGGCCGTCGATCAGCAGTGAACTCTGTTGCTCGTGGGCGAGCAGCGTGGCTTCGCGGACTTTCTCGACTTCTTCGCCGCTGGCCGAATCGCCGCTGGAGTAACTGATCATCGCCACCCGTGGCGTGATGCCGAACGCCTGCGCCGAGTCGGCGCTCTGCAGGGCGATTTCCGCCAGTTCGGCGGCGCTCGGGTGCGGGTTCATCACACAGTCGCCGTACACCAGCACCTGCTCGGGAAACAGCATGAAGAACACCGACGACACCAGCGTGCAACCGGGTGCGGTTTTAATCAGTTGCAAGGCCGGGCGGATGGTATTGGCGGTGGAGTGGATGACGCCGGACACCAGCCCGTCGACTTCATCCAGGGCCAGCATCATGGTGGCGATCACCACGGTGTCTTCCAATTGCTGCTCGGCCATCGGCGCATTGAGGCTCTTGCTCTTGCGCAGCGCCACCATGGGTTCGACATACCGCTCGCGGATCAGGTCCGGGTCGAGAATCTCCAGCCCTTCGGGCAGCTCGATGCCTTGGGCGCGGGCCACGGCTTCCACATCCGCCGGTTTGGCCAACAGCACGCAGCGCGCAATGCCTCGGGCCTGGCAGATAGCGGCGGCCTGTACGGTCAGCGGCTCGCTGCCTTCGGGCAAAACGATGCGCTTGTTGGCGGCCTGGGCGCGCTGGATCAATTGGTAGCGGAACACCGCCGGCGACAGGCGCATCTCCCGCGGCGTGCCGCAGCGTTGGTGCAGCCAACGCGCATCGAGATGGCTGGCGACGAAATCGGTAATGATCTCGGCGCGCTCGCGGTCATCGATGGGGATTTCCTTGTTCAGGTTGTTGAGCAGGTTGGCGGTTTCGTAGGAGCCGGTACTCACCGACAGCACCGGCAGCCCGGCCTGGAAGGCGCCGCGGCACAGGTCCATGATGCGCGGGTCGGGCAGGGTGTCGCTGGTCAGCAGCAACCCGGCCAGGGGTACGCCATTGATGGCGGCCAGGCTGACGGCCAGGATAATGTCGTCGCGGTCGCCGGGGGTCACCACCAACACGCCGGGCTTGAGCAGTTCCACGGTGTTACGCATGGTGCGGGCGCAGATGATGATGCGGGTCATGCGCCGGGTTTCGTAATCGCCGGCGTTGAGGATCTGCGCACCCATCAGGTCGGCGACGTCGCGGGTACGTGGCGCGTTAAGTTCTGGCTGATAGGGAATGCAGCCCAGCAGACGGAAATCACCGCTGCGCAACAACGGCGAATGCTCTTTCAGGCGCGCCGAGAAGGCCTCCATGCTTTCCTCGGTGCGTACTTTGTTGAGGATCACCCCCAGCACTTTCGGGTCTTTCGGCCCGCCGAACAGTTGCGCCTGCAACTCCACGCGGCCGGACAGCTCGGTGAGCACTTCGTTTTCCGGGGCGGACACCAGGATCACTTCCGCATCAAGGCTCTTGGCCAGGTGCAGGTTGACCCGTGCGGCATAGCTGGCGCTACGGGTCGGCACCATGCCCTCGACTATGAGCACATCCTTGCCCACGGCGGCCTGCTGATACAGCGTGATGATTTCTTCCAGCAGCTCATCGAGCTGGCCGTCGCCGAGCATCCGCTCTACGTGGGCCAGGCCCAACGGCTGTGGCGGCTTGAGGCCGTGGGTACGCGCCACCAGTTCGGTGGAGCGTTCGGGGCCGGTGTCGCCGGGGTGGGGTTGGGCAATTGGCTTGAAGAAGCCGACTTTCAGCCCGGCTCGTTCGAGGGTGCGCACCAGCCCGAGGCTGATGGAGGTCAGACCCACACCAAAATCGGTGGGCGCGATAAAAAAAGTCTGCATGCGAATTCTCTGGAGGTGCATGGCTTCGGTGGCGCTCTATGACTGAGGGCCTGCCGGGAATCAGGTGCCAAGGTTATCGCTATTCGTGGGCTTGCGCACACCAGCCGCAGGCAAAGCGCTGGCCTATTTTTTCACTGCGTTGCTGCGGGTCCAGTACCCAGGCGCGGGATTGCCAAGGCGGCTGGTGGCGCAGGTGCTGGGTGTGGCCGCAGGACAGCTCGGCCACCCAGTGCGCGCTGTCGTCCTGATGGAACGCGACGATGTAGGATGCCGTTGATCGGCCCCGTCCGTCCGGGTTCTGTTCGCTTTCGGGCAAATCCTTGTTTAGACTTGTCCGTTCTTCATTCTTATGCAAAAGGTCTCGCCCCATGACGATCGCCGCTAACAAGGCTGTCTCCATCGACTATACCCTCACCAACGACGCTGGTGAGGTCATCGACAGCTCAGCCGGCGGCGCGCCGCTGGTCTACCTGCATGGCGCAGGCAACATCATTCCTGGCCTGGAAAAGGCCCTGGAAGGCAAAGTAGTTGGTGATGAGCTGACCGTTGCCGTGGAACCTGAAGATGCCTACGGCGAATATTCCGCCGAACTGGTCAGCACCCTGAGCCGCAGCATGTTCGAAGGTGTTGATGAGTTGGAAGTGGGCATGCAGTTCCACGCTTCGGCGCCGGACGGCCAAATGCAGATCGTCACTATCCGTGACCTGGACGGCGACGACGTTACCGTCGACGGCAACCATCCCCTGGCTGGCCAGCGCCTGAACTTCCAAGTGAAGATCGTTGCCATCCGCGACGCTTCCCAGGAAGAAGTGGCCCACGGCCACGTCCACGGTGAAGGCGGTCATCACCATTGATCGTGGTTTGATCAATAGGTAGCAAAACGCCCCGACTGGTTCGGGGCGTTTTTTTGCCTGCATTTTTTGGTTGACCGGTTTCCAGTGGTGAGCGGGCTTTTTGTGGTGAGCGGGCTTGCCCCGCGCCGGGGCGCGAAGCGGCCCTAAAACCTGAGATTGGGTTCTGTCTGGAGGAACGCGTTGAATGTATTGGGGCTGCTGCGCAGCCCAGCGCGGGGCAAGCCCGCTCACCACCCCCCCCCGCTCACCACAAAAAAGCCGCACATCCCGCAGGGGGGGATTTTCAGGCCCCAACAAAAATGCCCCGGACCTTTCGGTACGGGGCATTTCTTAACTGTTACGCAACCTGGGTTGCGTTGCAGTTGTTACCACTTAGGCTGCTGCAGCAACGCTCAGAGCCTTGATGTGGCCATTCAGGCGGCTCTTATGACGAGCGGCCTTGTTCTTGTGGATGATGCCTTTATCGGCCATACGGTCGATAACTGGCACAGCCAGAACGTAAGCAGCTTGAGCTTTTTCAGCGTCTTTGGTGTCGATGGCTTTAACTACATTCTTGATGTAGGTACGAACCATGGAACGCAGGCTGGCGTTGTGGCTGCGACGCTTCTCAGCCTGTTTTGCACGTTTTTTGGCGGAAGGTGTGTTGGCCACCGTCGAGCTCCTCGAAAGACTTTTTAGGAAATAGCAAACAAAATAGGCCGCGAATCATGCCGATGACTTGATGGGTTGTCAAGGGCGGCTGATGCGAACTGCTGAGCGGTCGATCTGAAGAGGCGGGTGATTTATTTCCGGCGCTTGACCTGTAAACTCGCGAGCTTTGGCTCTGTGCTGTTGCAGGCGCGCAGTATCGCATAAGTAGGCGCACAGTTCGCCTGCTCTTTATCTATAGGCGCAAACTCTTTCGATGAATCTGCTCAAATCGCTGGCCGCCGTCAGCTCTATCACGATGATTTCCCGGGTTCTGGGGTTTGTGCGTGACACCCTGCTAGCGCGCATCTTTGGCGCCAGTATGGCCACGGATGCCTTCTTTATCGCCTTCAAATTGCCCAACCTGCTGCGGCGTATCTTCGCCGAGGGCGCCTTTTCACAGGCGTTCGTGCCGATTCTTGCGGAGTACAAGACCCAGCAGGGCGAAGAAGCGACGCGTACCTTTATCGCCTATGTTTCCGGGCTGCTCACCCTGGTACTGATGCTGGTGACTGCCCTGGGCATGCTGGCCGCTCCCTGGGTGATCTGGGCCACGGCGCCCGGCTTTGCCAATACCCCGGAAAAATTTGCGCTGACCACCGACCTGTTGCGCGTGACCTTTCCTTATATATTGCTGATCTCCCTGTCGTCCCTGGCCGGGGCGATCCTCAATACCTGGAACCGTTTCTCGGTGCCGGCCTTCGTGCCGACCCTGCTGAACGTGAGCATGATCATCTTTGCGCTGTTCCTCACGCCGTACTTCGATCCGCCGGTGATGGCGCTGGGCTGGGCGGTGCTGGCCGGCGGCCTGGCGCAATTGCTTTACCAACTGCCGCATTTGAAGAAGATCGGCATGCTGGTACTGCCGCGCCTGAACCTCAAGGACACCGGTGTTTGGCGTGTCATGCGCAATATGTTGCCGGCGATCCTTGGTGTATCGGTCAGTCAGATCTCGCTGATCATCAATACTGCGTTCGCCTCCCTGCTGGTGTCCGGCTCGGTGTCGTGGATGTACTACGCCGACCGCCTGATGGAATTGCCTTCCGGGGTGCTGGGGGTGGCGCTCGGCACGATCTTGCTGCCGACCCTGGCGCGCACCTACGCCAGTAAGGATCGCCAGGAGTATTCGCGCATTCTCGATTGGGGCCTGCGCCTGTGCTTTGTGCTGGTGCTGCCCTGTTCACTGGCGCTGGGGATTCTGGCCGAGCCGTTGACGGTCTCGTTGTTCCAATATGGTCAGTTCGACGCCCATGACGCGCAGATGACCCAACACGCGCTGATCGCCTACTCCGTCGGCCTGCTCGGCATCATCGTGATCAAAGTGCTGGCGCCGGGCTTCTATGCTCAGCAGAACATCCGCACGCCGGTGAAAATCGCAATCTTCACCCTGATCGTCACGCAACTGCTCAACTTGCTGTTTATCGGCCCGCTGGCCCATGCCGGCTTGGCCTTGGCAATCAGTGCCGGCGCCTGCATCAATGCCGGCCTGCTGTTCTATCAACTGCGCAAGCAGCAGATGTTTCAGCCGCAACCGGGCTGGGGGATATTCGCGATCAAATTGCTGGTGGCGGTAGGGGCGATGTCCGCCGTGCTGCTTGGCTTGATGCACATAATGCCCGCCTGGGATCAGGGCCATATGCTGGAGCGCTTTATGCGACTGGGTGTACTGGTGATCGCTGGTGTGGTGGTGTACTTCGGAATGTTGCTGCTGCAAGGATTCCGGCTGCGGGATTTCAATCGCAAGTCACTGAATTAGAGAGTTTGCCGCGATAAAACCGGTGTTTTATCGATTCGACCCATTTGGCCTGCGCTGTTGCCTGTCGTCCGGGGCAGTGTGTGGTTATAATCGACCACTTTATGAGCAAGAAGCGCGTTATGCAGCTGGTTCGAGGTCTCCACAACCTGCGCCCCCAGCATCGGGGCTGCGTCGCCACTATTGGCAACTTTGACGGTGTTCACCGTGGCCACCAGGCTATCCTGGCCAGGCTGCGCGAGCGTGCGGTCGAGTTGGGCGTGCCCAGCTGCGTGGTGATTTTTGAGCCCCAGCCGCGGGAGTTTTTCTCCCCTGAGACCGCGCCAGCTCGCCTGGCACGCCTGCGCGATAAACTGCAATTGCTGGCCGAAGAAGGTGTGGACCGCGTCCTCTGCCTGGCCTTCAACCAGCGTTTGCAAAGCCTCAGTGCCGCCGAGTTCGTCGACCGTATCCTGGTCGATGGCCTGGGTGTACAGCACCTGGAGGTCGGTGACGACTTCCGTTTCGGCTGCGATCGCGTCGGCGATTTCGAGTTTCTGCAACAGGCCGGCGTCAGCCAGGGGTTTACCGTTGAAGCTGCGCAAACCGTCGAACTGGATGGCCTGCGCGTGAGCAGCACCCAGGTGCGTAATGCCTTGGCCGCTGCCGACTTCGCGTTGGCCGAGCGTTTGCTCGGTCGCCCGTTCCGCATCGCCGGGCGGGTACTGCACGGCCAGAAGCTGGCGCGCCAATTGGGCACGCCGACCGCCAACGTGCAACTTAAGCGCCGCCGTGTGCCGCTGACCGGGGTTTATCTGGTCAGCGTCGACATCGACGGTCAATCGTGGTCCGGAGTCGCCAACATAGGCGTCAGGCCCACGGTTGCAGGTGATGGCAAGGCCCACCTGGAAGTTCATCTTTTGGATTTTGCCGGTGATCTGTATGACCGGCGTTTGACGGTGGTTTTCCACCAGAAGCTGCGTGAAGAGCAGCGTTTCGCCTCGCTTGAGGCGTTGAAAACGGCGATCAATGCGGATGTCGCCGCCGCCCGTGCACTAGCCGCACCTAGCGCCCATCGCTAACCGAAGAGCCTTAAATGACCGACTATAAAGCCACGCTAAACCTTCCGGACACCGCCTTCCCAATGAAGGCCGGCCTGCCACAGCGCGAACCGCAGATCCTGCAGCGCTGGGACAGTATTGGCCTGTACGGAAAGTTGCGCGAAATTGGCAAGGATCGTCCGAAATTCGTCCTGCACGACGGCCCTCCTTATGCCAATGGCACGATTCATATCGGTCATGCGCTGAACAAGATCCTCAAGGACATGATCATCCGTTCGAAAACCCTTTCGGGTTTCGACGCACCTTATGTTCCAGGGTGGGACTGCCACGGCCTGCCGATCGAACACAAAGTCGAAGTGACCCACGGCAAGAACCTGGGTGCCGACAAGACGCGCGAATTGTGCCGTGCGTACGCTACCGAGCAGATCGAAGGGCAGAAGTCCGAGTTTATCCGCCTGGGCGTGTTGGGCGACTGGGCCAACCCGTACAAAACCATGAACTTCAAGAATGAGGCCGGTGAAATCCGCGCCTTGGCCGAAATCGTCAAGGGCGGTTTCGTGTTCAAGGGCCTCAAGCCCGTGAACTGGTGCTTCGACTGCGGCTCGGCCTTGGCGGAAGCGGAAGTCGAGTACGAGGACAAGAAGTCCTCGACCATCGACGTAGCCTTCCCGATCGCCGACGAGGCCAAGCTGGCCGATGCGTTCGGCCTGGCCAGCCTGGCCAAGCCGGCTGCCATTGTGATCTGGACCACCACCCCGTGGACGATCCCCGCCAACCAGGCGTTGAACGTGCACCCGGAATTCACCTACGCCCTGGTGGACGTCGGTGATCGCCTGCTGGTACTGGCCGAGGAAATGGTCGAGGCCTGCCTGGCGCGCTACGAGTTGCAAGGTTCGGTGATCGCCACCACCACAGGTTCGGCGCTGGAATTGATCAACTTCCGTCATCCGTTCTATGACCGTCTGTCGCCGGTGTACCTGGCCGATTACGTCGAGCTGGGCTCGGGTACGGGCGTGGTTCACTGCTCGCCCGCCTACGGCGTCGACGACTTTGTGATCTGCAAGAAGTACGGCCTGGTCAACGATGACATCATCAATCCAGTGCAAAGCAACGGCGTCTATGTACCGTCGCTGGAGTTCTTCGGTGGCCAATTCATCTTTAAAGCTGACAAGGCCATCATCGACAAGCTGCGCGAAGTTGGCGCGCTTATGCAGACCGCGACTATCCAGCACAGCTACATGCACTGCTGGCGCCACAAGACCCCGCTGATCTACCGCGCCACCGCGCAGTGGTTTATCGGCATGGACAAACAACCGGTTGCCGGTGACACCCTGCGCAATCGTGCTCTCAAGGCCATCGAAGACACCGGCTTTATCCCGGCCTGGGGCCAGGCGCGCCTGCACTCGATGATCGCCAACCGTCCGGACTGGTGCATCTCCCGTCAGCGCAACTGGGGCGTGCCGATCCCGTTCTTCCTCAACAAGGAAAGCGGCGAGCTGCACCCGCGTACCGTCGAACTGATGGAAGAAGTGGCCCGGCGCGTTGAACAGGAAGGCATCGAAGCCTGGTTCAAACTGGACGCCGCCGAGCTGCTGGGCGACGAAGCGCCGCTGTACGACAAGATCAGCGACACACTCGATGTCTGGTTCGACTCGGGCACCACGCACTGGCACGTATTGCGCGGCTCGCATCCGATGGGCCACCAGAGCGGCCCGCGCGCCGACCTGTACCTGGAAGGCTCAGACCAACACCGTGGCTGGTTCCACTCGTCGCTGCTCACCGGTTGCGCCATCGACGACCACGCGCCTTACCGCGAACTGCTGACCCATGGTTTCACCGTCGACGAAAACGGCCGCAAGATGTCCAAGTCCCTGGGCAACGTGATCGCGCCGCAGAAAGTCAACGACACCCTGGGTGCCGACATCATGCGTCTGTGGGTGGCTTCTACCGACTATTCCGGCGAAATGGCCGTGTCGGAGCAGATCCTGCAGCGCAGCGCCGATGCCTACCGCCGTATCCGTAATACCGCACGCTTCCTGCTGTCGAACCTGAGCGGTTTCAACCCGGCCACCGACATCCTGCCGGCCGAAGACATGCTCGCCCTGGACCGTTGGGCCGTGGACCGTACCCTGTTGCTGCAACGCGAGTTGCAGGAACACTACGGCGAATACCGTTTCTGGAACGTCTACTCGAAGATCCACAACTTCTGTGTGCAGGAGTTGGGCGGTTTCTATCTCGACATCATCAAGGACCGCCAGTACACCACCGGCGCCAACAGCAAGGCGCGCCGTTCGGCGCAGACCGCGCTGTACCACATCTCCGAGGCGCTGGTGCGCTGGATCGCACCGATCCTGGCCTTCACCGCCGACGAACTGTGGGAGTACCTGCCAGGCGAGCGTAACGAGTCCGTAATGCTCAACACTTGGTACGAAGGCCTGACCGAATTGCCGGCCGACTTCGAGCTGGGTCGCGAGTATTGGGAAGGTGTGATGGCCGTCAAGGCTGCGGTGAACAAGGAGTTGGAGGTTCAGCGCGCGGCCAAGGCAGTCGGTGGCAACCTGCAAGCCGAAGTTACCCTGTTTGCCGAGGAAGGTCTGACCGCCGACCTGGCCAAACTGAGCAACGAGCTGCGCTTCGTGTTGATCACATCCACCGCGACCCTGGCGCCTTTCGCCCAGGCACCGGCGGATGCCGTGGCGACCGAAGTGCCGGGCCTGAAGCTCAAAGTGGTTAAGTCGGCGTTCGCCAAGTGCGCCCGTTGCTGGCACTGCCGTGAAGATGTCGGTGTGAACCCTCAGCATCCTGAAATCTGCGGTCGCTGCGTCGACAACATCAGCGGTGCCGGTGAGGTTCGCCACTATGCCTAACGCCGGCCGTTTCGGACGTCTGGGCTGGCTTGTCTTGAGTTTGCTGGTCCTGATCATCGACCAGGTCAGCAAGGCTCACTTCGAAAGCTCCCTGGAAATGTTCCAGCAAATCGTGGTGATCCCGGACTACTTCAGCTGGACACTGGCTTACAACACCGGTGCGGCGTTCAGCTTCCTTGCCGACAGTGGCGGTTGGCAGCGTTGGCTGTTTGCCCTGATCGCGGTAGTGGTCAGCGCGGTGCTGGTGGTCTGGCTCAAGCGCCTGGGTCGCGATGACACCTGGCTGGCTGTGGCCTTGGCCCTGGTGTTGGGCGGCGCGTTGGGTAACCTGTACGACCGCATTGCCCTGGGCCATGTGATCGACTTCATCCTGGTGCACTGGCAGAACCGTCATTACTTCCCAGCATTCAACTTTGCCGACAGCGCGATCACCGTCGGTGCAATCATGTTGGCGCTGGATATGTTTAAAAGTAAGAAAACCGGAGAGACCGTCAATGACTGATCAGGTATTGGCTGAGCAACGCATCGGCCAGAACACGGAAGTCACTTTGCATTTCGCACTGCGCCTGGAAAACGGCGACACGGTCGACAGCACGTTCGATAAGGCCCCGGCCACCTTCAAAGTCGGCGACGGCAACCTGCTGCCGGGTTTCGAGGCCGCCTTGTTCGGTTTCAAGGCTGGCGACAAGCGCACCCTGCAGATCCAGCCGGAAAATGCGTTTGGCCAGCCCAATCCGCAGAATGTGCAGATCATCCCGCGTTCGCAGTTCCAGGACATGGAGCTGTCTGAAGGCCTGCTGGTGATTTTCAACGATGCGGCTAATACAGAACTGCCAGGGGTCGTCAAGGCGTTCGATGACGCGCAAGTGACCATCGACTTCAATCACCCGTTGGCCGGTAAAACCTTGACGTTTGATGTGGAAATCATCGACGTTAAAGCTCTTTGATCAACGCCCCGATCTAGAATGTGTGAGGGAGCAATCTCCCTCCCACCTCTGACCTCAATTGTCAGTTCAGCAGCATCAACTCTGACCCAAACGCCAGGCACGAGGCACAGCATGCAAATCAAACTCGCCAACCCCCGTGGCTTCTGTGCCGGTGTGGATCGGGCGATCGAAATCGTCAACCGCGCTCTCGAAGTCTTCGGGCCACCGATCTACGTGCGCCATGAAGTGGTGCATAACAAGTTCGTAGTCGAAGACCTGCGCGCGCGCGGTGCCATCTTTGTCGAGGAACTCGACCAAGTGCCGGACGACGTTATCGTTATTTTCAGTGCTCACGGGGTTTCCCAGGCCGTGCGTAGCGAAGCGGCAGGTCGTGGACTGAAAGTCTTCGATGCAACGTGCCCATTGGTCACCAAAGTCCATATTGAGGTTGCGCGCTATAGCCGCGACGGCCGCGAGTGCATCCTGATCGGTCATGCCGGCCACCCGGAAGTCGAAGGCACCATGGGCCAGTACGACGCCAGCAACGGCGGCGCCATCTACCTGGTTGAGGACGAAAAAGACGTCGCCAATCTGCAAGTGCGCAACCCGGAACGCTTGGCATTCGTGACCCAGACCACTTTATCCATGGACGACACCAGTCGTGTCATCGATGCCTTGCGCACGCGCTTTCCAGCGATCGGCGGGCCGCGTAAGGATGACATCTGCTACGCCACGCAAAATCGCCAGGATGCGGTCAAGCAACTGGCCGATGAATGCGACGTGGTCTTGGTGGTCGGCAGCCCGAACAGCTCCAACTCCAATCGTCTGCGCGAGTTGGCCGAGCGCATGGCGACGCCCGCGTACCTGATCGATGGTGCCGAAGACATGCAGCGCAGTTGGTTCGATGGCGTCGAGCGTATCGGTATCACCGCAGGCGCCTCGGCGCCGGAAGTGCTGGTGCGCGGCGTCATCCAGCAGTTGCACGAATGGGGCGCGACCGGCGCCGATGAGTTGGCTGGGCGCGAGGAGAACATCACTTTCTCCATGCCCAAGGAGCTGCGGGTACGTTCGCTGCTCTGAGTGCCAGGGTGCCGGAATAACTCCGGCACAACGCCTGCTCGACGCTGTCGCTGCGCAGGCTGATACGGCCGCTGGGGGCCAGCACCACTTGGTGTAGGCTCTGTGTCTGGTCCGTGCCACATACATGTAATGTCCCTGCGCGGAACCCTCCGCCGGAAAATACCGGCTCGCCCATCCCGCTGAACCGTACCTGGCTCTTCACCGGCCCGTTACCGACGATGGCTACCCGTCCGGAGTCCTGTCGCTCCAGCAGCACCGGATTGTCCTCATCCAGAGGGCCACGCCCGCTGACATCCACAATCACGCGCCAGCCGTGACTCCAATCATTGTTCAACGCATGAACGACCACCGCCCGGTTTCGCGCGATGGCCTCGGTGCGTGCGAAACGCAGCCCACTCGCCAGGGATTGCGCGGCGCTTTGTTGCTGTTGTGACTCCAGCAACGTCTTGAGTCCGGGCGCTGTGAGATGGGCCAGGATGCCGCTGACGATCAGCCCCAGCAGCAGTTCGATCAGGGTGAAACCTCGTTGTTGCATAGGTTGTCCCTCCGTGGACGCGGTAGATATTTCAGGTGCAGCCAAAGGTATAGCGGCTGGATCTTGGCCTCGGATGATGGCCTTTATGTCCAAAGTATTTCCCTTTGTTCCGGGGACAGCGCGGGCAAAAAACCGACGCTAGTCTTGGGTCGCACAGCAGCTTTTGTCTGCTCTTTTCGGCCCTCGACACGGATGACGACGGTGATGCTTGCTCGCCCGAACATTTTTTTTGCACCTGCTTTATCTCGACGACAAACCGGCACGACCCTTATCGAAGTGTTGGTGGCGGTACTGATTCTCGCCGTGGGCTTGCTGGGCGCGGCGGTGATCCAACTCAACGCGCTTAAGTCCACGGACAGTTCGAGGATGAGCAGTCAGGCCAGCTTTATCGCTTACGACATGCTTGACCGAATCCGCGCCAATGCCGGCGCCGATTACGCATGGAGCCGCTCCGAGCGCGCTCCGGCCAGCACCGCGGGTGCCAGCGTGCGCGACCTGGACCTGCATGATTTTGAGGCCAATATTCTGAGCTTCGCCGGGGAGAGCGCCAAAGGCTCGGTGGCGATCAGTGCCAATGAGGTCACCGTGAGTATCAGTTGGGATGACAGCCGCGGTGCCGGCGCGGTTGGTGCGCGCGAAACGGTCACCCTGACCACTCGCATCGACAGCGATCCGGAGGGTGCACAATGAACCGAAGGTCGCGAGGTTTTACCCTGGTGGAGTTGCTGGTGGCCCTGACCTTGGGGCTGATGCTGGTGCTCGGGGTCAGTCAGGTGGCGATCAGTTCCCGAACGACCCACGCGAGCCAGCAGGCCGCCATGCTGTTGCAGGACGACGCGCGGTTCGCGCTTGGCAAGATGATCCAGGATATTCGTCAAGCCGGCATGTTCGGCTGCCTGGCTACCGCTCATATCGAACAGGCACCGCCGGCATTCGAACGGCCGATCAGTTGGAGCGCCGGCACTGATTCGAAGTCACTGACATTAGTTACCGCCAGCATCGGCGAAGGGAGTGGCAGGCCCGATTGGACAGTATTGTCTGACTGCACAGGTGCCGCCCAGGCCTACACCGGCCTCTCGCCTGCGCCCGGCCCTGGGCAGATTCGATTTGCGATTCGCCAACTCACTTACACCTTCGAGAACGGCCAGTTGAAGATCAGCACGCCGGCCGCACCGGCCAAAGCAGTACTGGTGGATAACGTTCAGGCGTTCGACATCAGTTTCGGCGTTGCCGCCAATGCCGTATCGGCACAGGTGGTGCGCTACGACGCAAGCCCTGCCGACGTGGCGTTGATTCGCAGCGTGCGCGTCCTCATGACGCTGCAAGACCCCTCCGGTCGGGTCAAGGCGCAAACCTACAGCGTCGTGGCGGCGCTACGAAACCGTCTGGGGTAGGGCTGTTATGCAGGGCGTATGGATGACTTATCGGCGGCAGTCAGGCATGGCGCTGCTATTGAGTCTGGTGTTTTTGCTGCTGTTATCGCTGATTGGCCTGTCCTCGATGCAAGGGGTGGTGGCCCAGCAAAAGATGGCCGCCAGTTTTTGGCATCGCAATCAGTCGCTGCAAAGTGCCGAGAGCGGTTTGAGACTCGGAGAGTGGAGCGTGCGGCGTAGTGGTGGGACGTTGCCGCAGTGCCAGTCAATCACCACCTGTGCGCCACCGGATGAAGCGTTTTCGGTGATCGCCGCAGGCACCCACCCGGTTTCAGCGGTGTCCTGGGTTGCCCTCAAAGGTGGGCTTTACGGCGTTCAGTTTCTAGGCATGGGGCGCGGGATCGCGCACTTGCCGCCGAATACAACGGCCGCGCTGTATCGAGTGACGGCAGTCGGCTGGAGCGGTCAGGCGCGCACGGTGCTGGAGAGCGTATATGCCCGGGTAGACGGGGAGGGAGGCCCGCGATTTCGGCGAGTGTCATGGCGACAACTTCTATAGGAGCAATGAGATGGGCATGGACACCCGAGGTTTTACCCTGTTGGAATTACTGATCGGCGTGGTGATCATCGCTCTTCTGGCTGGGATCGTTTACCCCGGTTATACGGCGCAGGTGAAAAAGGCCTACCGCGTACAAATCGTCGGCGTATTGACTGAGCAGGCGCAGCACCTGGAGCGGTTCTATGCGAAGAACGGTACTTTTATTGACGCAAGCGGCGTCAGTGCCGGCGATGATCGCTATAGAATCTCCGTCGCATTGAACCCTCAGGATTTCCGTTTGCTGGCTACGCCTGTGGCTGGCTCGATCATGGACGGCGACGCCTGTGGCGAGTTCAGCCTGACCAGTACCGGCGCACGCAGCAATCCAGGCGCGGCGCCGGAGATGTCACGCCAGGCGTGCTGGGGGCAATGATGCGAATGCTGGATCACTGGGCGTCGGTGGCGCTTGTTCCTTTTTATCGATTGGATCGAATGATGGCTAAGCAAGAGCAAGTGGTGATTGTCGGTGGCGGAGTCATCGGCTTGTTGACGGCGTTCAACCTGGCGACCCAAGGGCAGGCGGTAGTGCTGCTGGAGCGCGCCGGGGTTGGGCAGGAGTCGTCCTGGGCTGGCGGGGGTATCGTTTCGCCGCTGTATCCGTGGCGCTATAGCCCAGCGGTCACCGCGTTGGCGCATTGGTCCCAAGATTTTTACCCGCAATTGGCCGAGCACCTGTTTGTCACCACCGGTGTCGACCCGCAGGTGCATACCACTGGTTTGTACTGGTTAGATCTGGACGATGAGCCCGAAGCGCTGGCCTGGGCTGTCCGCGAGGGACGTCCCTTAAGCAAGGTGGATATATCAGTCGCCCATGATGCTGTTCCGGTGTTGGGGGGTGGGTACTCGCAAGCGATCTTTATGGCCAACGTGGCCAATGTGCGTAACCCGCGCCTGGTCAAATCCCTCAAGGCTGCGCTGTTGGCATTGCCTGGTGTGACGATTCGCGAGCAGTGTGTGGTGACGGGGTTTGCGGTAGAGAACGGCCGTGTGGTGGGGGTGAATACGGCTGAAGGACCGATCCTGGGTGATCAGGTGGTGCTGGCGGCAGGGGCGTGGAGCGGTGATCTGCTCGGTACGCTCGGCTTATCGCTGCCGGTGGAACCGGTCAAAGGTCAGATGATTCTCTACAAGTGTGATTCGAACTTTCTGTCGAGCATGGTCCTCGCCAAGGGCCGTTATGCGATTCCGCGACGGGACGGGCATATTCTGATCGGCAGCACTCTGGAACACGAAGGCTTCGATAAAACGCCCACCGAGACCGCATTGGAAAGCCTGAAGGCTTCTGCTGTCGAGCTGATTCCTGCCCTGGCCCATGCTGAAGTGGTGGGGCACTGGGCCGGTTTGCGGCCGGGGTCGCCGGAAGGTATTCCCTATATAGGCCCGGTGCCTGGGTTCAAAGGTTTATGGCTCAACTGCGGGCATTACCGCAACGGTCTGGTCTTGGCGCCAGCGTCCTGTCAGCTGTTCGCCGACCTGCTGCTAGGCAATAAGCCGATTATTGACCCGGCGCCTTATGCGCCAGAAGGTCGAATCAACGCTGGATAGACTTTGGCCCCTGCTCCAAATGCGCCTGGGTGCAATACCACTCCTGGCGCAGCCGCAAGGCGCGATCCTGCGGCAGGTGCACGCCGCAGTGAGCGCAGCGCACCATCAGCGCGGCATCGGGCTCGTTGGCGCGCTGCTGCTTGGTGGCCGGGCTTTTGAACTTGCGCCAGAACCATACCGCGGCGGCAATAACGGCTATCCAGAACAAAAGACGTAGCATGATGGGCAGATTCTCGACAAGGAATGCGCCAGTTTAGCCAAGGACGTGGCAGGCGCACAGAGCAATAATGCTGCCCATGAAAAAGGGAGCCACTAGAGGCTCCCTTTAGGTGTTGTGTGGACTGATCAGTCGAACACGCCGAAGGTCATGTAGCTGAACCACGAGCGGTCCTGATTATTGCCCAGGGCTTGCGGTTCTTCCTCTTCGATCACGTCGCCGTTTTCGTCGTGCGGCTTGAGGTCGGAAGGAATAGCGTCCTTGGCGTCCTGGAATTGCTTGATCACGTCCTGGTTGGCGCGGGTTTCGCCCGGCGGCAGCGGTGGACGGGATTCGATCAGGCCCAAGGTGTACTTGCTCAGCCAGGAGCGGTTGTCCGCTTCGGCAACCTGAGGCACGAACTGGCCGTCTTTTAGGCTTGGATGATCGGGATAGTTGAGTTTGAGGGTTTCCAGGCTAGTAGTAGCCAGTTCGTCCAAGTGCAGGCGCTGATAAGCCTCGGTCATTACGGCCAGGCCATCACCCACGGATGGGGTTTCCTGGAAGTTCTCCACCACGTAGCGGCCACGGTTGGCGGCGGCGACGTAGGCCTGACGGGTCAGGTAGTAGTGCGCGACGTGGATCTCGTAGGAAGCCAGCAGGTTGCGCAGGTAGATCATGCGCTGCTTGGCGTCCGGCGCGTAGCGGCTGTTGGGATAGCGGCTGGTGAGCTGGGCGAACTCGTTATAGGAGTCGCGGGCCGCTCCCGGGTCGCGCTTGGTCATGTCCAGCGGCAGGAAGCGCGCCAGCAGGCCAACGTCCTGGTCGAACGAGGTCAGGCCCTTCATATAGTAGGCGTAGTCCACGTTCGGGTGCTGCGGGTGCAGGCGGATGAAACGCTCGGCGGCGGACTTGGCGGCTTCCGGCTCGGCGTTCTTGTAGTTGGCGTAGATCAGCTCTAGTTGGGCCTGGTCAGCGTAGCGACCGAACGGATAGCGTGACTCCAGTGCCTTCAGCTTGGCTGTGGCGCTGGTGTAGCTATTATTGTCCAAGTCTTTCTGAGCCTGTTGGTACAGCTCGACTTCGCTCAGGTTTTCGTCGACGACTTCCTTTGTTGACGAGCAAGCAGCAGTCATGGCGAGGATGGCGATCAGCAGCAGGTGTTTCACTTGCATGGCGGCTTGCGTCCCTATGACGGCCGCTGTCTTGGGCGGGGCCGTCCTGTTATGATGAGCGCCCCGTTGAAAGCCTCGGGGCAAAAGACGCCGTATTTAACCACAAGCGCGCAGCCGAAACCAAAGGCTGTGCCACGCCTAGTCTGAGCATGTCCGATAAAATTGAACTTCGCGCAGAGGTGCCGTCCGAATTGGGCGGCCAACGCCTCGATCAAGTCGCCGCACAATTATTCGCTGAGCACTCGCGCTCGCGCCTTTCCGCCTGGATCAAAGACGGCCGCCTGACTGTGGATGGAGCGGTTATCCGCCCGCGAGACATAGTCCATGGCGGTGCGATTCTTGAGCTGACTGCCGAGCAGGAAGCCCAGGGAGAGTGGGTCGCCCAGGACATCGAGCTGGATATCGTCTATGAAGACGACGACATCCTGGTCATCAACAAACCTGCAGGCCTGGTGGTGCACCCGGCTGCCGGGCACGCTGATGGCACTTTGCTCAACGCCCTGTTGCACCACGTACCGGACATCATCAATGTGCCGCGTTGCGGCATCGTGCACCGACTGGACAAGGACACCACCGGTCTGATGGTGGTCGCCAAGACCATTCAGGCCCAGACCCAACTGGTCACCCAGTTGCAAAGCCGCAGCGTCAGCCGGATCTACGAGTGCATCGTGATCGGCGTGGTGGTGGCCGGTGGCAAGATCAACGCCCCTATCGGTCGCCACGGCCAGCAACGCCAGCGTATGGCGGTGATGGAAGGCGGCAAGCAGGCCGTGAGCCACTATCGAGTCCTGGAGCGTTTCCGGTCCCACACCCATGTGCGGGTCAAGCTGGAAACCGGTCGTACCCACCAGATTCGCGTGCACATGGCCCATATCAACTTCCCGTTGGTCGGCGATCCGGCCTACGGCGGTCGCTTCCGCATTCCGCCGGCCGCCAGCGCGACCATGGTTGAATCGCTGAAATCCTTTCCGCGTCAGGCCCTGCACGCGCGCTTCCTTGAGTTGGATCATCCGACGAGCGGTAAGCGCATGAGCTGGGAATCGCCGCTGCCGGACGACCTGGTGTGGTTGCTGTCGTTGCTCAAACAGGACCGCGAGGCGTTTATCGGATGAATGACTGGCTGATTCCTGACTGGCCCGCGCCGGCTCAGGTCAAGGCCTGCGTCACCACCCGTGCGGGCGGCGTCAGTCTGGCGCCGTTTGACAGCCTCAACCTGGGCGATCATGTCGAGGACCGCCTTGAGGCCGTCCTGGAGAATCGCCATCGACTTTCCCAAACCTTCGATATCCAGCCAACCTGGCTACGGCAGGTCCATGGCGTGAATGTCGTCAAGGCCGACCCCGGTCGCACCCTCGAAGCCGATGGCTGCTGGACCGACACGCCGGGTATCGCCTGCACATCCATGACTGCCGATTGTCTGCCGGCGCTGTTCTGCAACCGCGCCGGCACCCGCGTGGCAGCCGCCCACGCCGGTTGGCGGGGGTTGGCGGCCGGCGTACTGGAGGCGACGGTCGATAGCCTGGCCGCCGAGCCTGACGACGTATTGGTCTGGCTGGGCCCGGCGATTGGGCCCCAAGCCTTTGAGGTCGGTCCGGAAGTGCGTGAAGTGTTCATGCAGCAACTGCCGGCGACTGCCCAAGCGTTCGGGCCGAGCCGTAATCCTGGCAAGTTCATGGCCGACATCTATCAACTCGCGCGCCTGCGCCTCGCTGCGCGCGGCATCACGGCGGTCTATGGTGGTGGTTTGTGCACCGTGACCGATCCGCGTTTCTTTTCTTATCGTCGCAGTCCTCGCACCGGACGATTCGCCTCCCTTATCTGGCTTGAGCGCTAGACTCTTCTGATCTGCGTCAACTGTTTGTTGCTTGAATCTCCCAGAATCGACCACATCTATAAGGGTATCTGGCAGGTTTCTTCATTCAGGATGTGTTTATAGATCCGGCCTGCTCAAAAGGAAGGTGACTAATGCGTATTGATCGTTTAACCAGCAAATTGCAGTTGGCCTTATCGGACTCTCAATCCTTGGCGGTGGGCCTCGACCACCCGGCCATTGAGCCTGCGCACTTGATGCAGGCGCTCCTGGAGCAGCAAGGTGGTTCCATCAAACCCTTGTTGATGCAGGTGGGCTTTGACGTCAACAGCCTGCGCAAGGAGTTGAGCAAAGAGCTCGACCAACTGCCGAAAATCCAAAACCCCACTGGCGACGTAAATATGTCCCAGGATCTGGCGCGCTTGTTGAACCAGGCCGATCGTCTGGCTCAACAAAAAGGTGACCAGTTCATCTCCAGCGAACTGGTGCTGCTCGCCGCCATGGACGAGAACAGCAAACTGGGCAAGTTGTTGCTGGGGCAGGGCGTCAGTAAGAAAGCCCTGGAAAATGCCATCAACAACCTGCGCGGTGGCGATGCGGTGAACGACCCTAATCATGAGGAGTCGCGCCAAGCCCTGGACAAATACACCGTCGACCTGACCAAGCGCGCCGAAGACGGCAAGCTCGACCCAGTGATCGGTCGAGACGATGAAATTCGTCGCACCATCCAGGTACTGCAGCGTCGCACCAAAAACAACCCGGTGCTGATCGGTGAGCCTGGCGTAGGTAAAACCGCGATCGCCGAGGGGCTGGCCCAGCGCATCATTAATGGTGAAGTGCCGGATGGCCTCAAAGGCAAGCGTCTGTTGTCTCTGGACATGGGGGCGCTGATCGCCGGTGCCAAGTTCCGCGGTGAGTTCGAAGAACGCCTCAAAGCTCTGCTGAACGAGCTGTCCAAGCAGGAAGGACAGATCATTCTGTTTATCGACGAACTGCACACCATGGTCGGCGCCGGTAAAGGCGAAGGCTCCATGGATGCGGGCAACATGCTCAAGCCGGCGCTGGCTCGCGGTGAGCTGCATTGCGTGGGCGCCACGACGCTTAACGAATACCGTCAGTACATCGAAAAGGACGCGGCGCTTGAGCGGCGCTTCCAAAAAGTGCTGGTGGAAGAACCGAGCGAAGAGGACACCATCGCAATCCTGCGTGGCCTCAAAGAGCGTTATGAGGTTCACCACAAGGTGGCGATTACTGACGGGGCGATCATTGCGGCGGCCAAATTGAGCCATCGCTATATCACCGACCGCCAGTTGCCCGACAAGGCGATTGACCTGATCGACGAAGCGGCGAGCCGTATCCGTATGGAAATCGACTCCAAGCCGGAAGTACTCGATCGTTTGGATCGGCGCTTGATCCAGCTGAAGGTGGAATCCCAGGCCCTCAAGAAGGAAGAGGACGACGCGGCGAAGAAACGCCTGGAAAAACTCCAGGAGGAAATTCAGCGCCTGGAGCGTGAGTACTCCGACCTCGAAGAAATCTGGACCTCGGAGAAAGCCGAAGTGCAGGGTTCTGCTCAGATCCAGCAAAAAATCGAGCAGTCTCGTCAGGAGCTGGAGGCCGCACGCCGTAAAGGTGATCTGAACCGTATGGCCGAGTTGCAGTACGGGGTGATTCCCGATCTGGAGCGCAGTCTGCAGATGGTCGACCAGCATGGCCATAGCGAGAACCAGTTGCTACGCAGCAAGGTGACCGAGGAAGAAATTGCCGAGGTTGTCTCCAAGTGGACCGGCATTCCTGTATCGAAGATGCTGGAAGGCGAACGCGACAAGCTGATGAAAATGGAAAGTCTGTTGCATCAGCGCGTTATCGGTCAGGAAGAGGCCGTCGTGGCGGTATCCAACGCGGTGCGGCGTTCCCGTGCAGGGTTGTCCGACCCGAACCGTCCAAGTGGATCGTTCATGTTCCTCGGCCCGACCGGTGTGGGTAAGACCGAACTGTGCAAGGCCCTGGCTGAGTTCCTCTTCGATACTGAAGAGGCCATGGTGCGGATCGATATGTCCGAATTCATGGAGAAACACTCGGTCGCTCGCTTGATCGGTGCGCCACCAGGCTATGTGGGCTACGAGGAGGGTGGCTACCTGACCGAAGCTGTGCGGCGCAAACCTTACTCGGTCATCCTGCTGGATGAAGTCGAGAAGGCCCACCCGGATGTGTTCAACATCCTGCTGCAAGTGCTGGAGGATGGCCGTCTGACCGACAGTCACGGGCGTACGGTGGACTTCCGCAACACGGTGATCGTAATGACCTCCAACCTGGGCTCTACACAGATCCAGGAATTGGTAGGAGATCGTGAGGCCCAGCGCGCAGCGGTGATGGACGCGTTGACCTCGCACTTCCGCCCGGAATTTATCAACCGGGTCGATGAAGTGGTGATCTTCGAGCCATTGGCGCGGGATCAGATCGCCGGCATCACCGAGATCCAGTTGGGCCGCCTGCGTGGTCGTCTGGCCGAACGCGAGCTGTCGCTGGAACTGAGCAGCGAAGCGTTGGACAAGCTGATCGCTGTAGGTTACGACCCGGTGTATGGCGCACGACCTCTGAAACGTGCGATCCAGCGCTGGATCGAAAACCCGCTGGCGCAGTTGATCCTCTCGGGCAGTTTTATGCCGGGAACCAGCGTCACAGCCAGCGTGGAAAACGACGAAATCGTCTTCCACTGAGGCCTGACCGCCGGTTGATAAGAGAAGGCCCCGCATTGCGGGGCCTTTTTTTTCGCTAGGGCGTTGAACTGTAAGGCAAAGGCTTGTAAAGTGCGCCCCGCAGCAACGTCAACCCACGGGTTTCTTCTCCCCAAGAAGAAATCAGAAACAAGCGCAAATCATTGTCTTAAAAGCAATTTAAAGGGTTGACAGGGGTTTTTAAGATTGTAGAATAGCGCGCCTCAGAGACACGAACGTAGCGATACGTAAACGTCGAAGAGGAAGTAAAAAGCAGTAAGTTGTACGTTTGAAATGCTAAGTTCCGTGATAGCTCAGTCGGTAGAGCAAATGACTGTTAATCATTGGGTCCCAGGTTCGAGTCCTGGTCACGGAGCCAATTTCAAATCGGGGTATAGCGCAGTCCGGTAGCGCGCCTGCTTTGGGAGCAGGATGTCGGGAGTTCGAATCCCCCTACCCCGACCATATTTGGGTCGTTAGCTCAGTTGGTAGAGCAGTTGGCTTTTAACCAATTGGTCGTAGGTTCGAATCCCACACGACCCACCATTTTTGAGACCAGTTGACGCTGGAATCAAATCTTAGAATCAGAGGTTCTAGCTCTGATAGAGGCGGTTTTACGGTTTTGGAAAGTGTTACAGCACTTAGATATCGCCGTAGACATGCAGCCGTCTGAGGCGAACAGTAGTTTCGGTTCGTCATGATGTCAATGTGCATAGGCTTTGCGATGCGCATTCCGGGGTATAGCGCAGTCCGGTAGCGCGCCTGCTTTGGGAGCAGGATGTCGGGAGTTCGAATCCCCCTACCCCGACCATATTTAATGAAAAAGGCGTCTTTATGACGCCTTTTTTTGTGCCTTGAGCAAAGTCGTACCGTTCGTCTGGAAAAAATCCGGATTTCGACCTGGTTCTTTATTCCGGGCATGCGAAAGCCTCTGGCCAACCAGAATTCCCTATAGCCAGTGCGCTTTGATTATGAGCGTACTAGGGCGATGCTCTGGAAAATGATGAGCTTCGCATTGAATGCTCAGTTGAGGTGCGTTTCCTGAATGTGCCGACACCAAGCCCGCTCGCCATTAGCGTCAATAGTAGACTCTGCTCTACTTGATCTACTGGTGGGTCCATAGAGCATGTCATTGACTCGCGATGCAGTTGCGCAGATGCGAGCTCGAGAGCCTTCTGTAGCGCGCTTCGGCCAGTCGACTTGGTCCGCCGATCAATACTGACCTCTGTGCTGCTAGATTGTTGTGGAGCTGGCAGCTTCTTGGGCTCTGGTTGAGCGGTTTCCTGTGAATGCACACCTATTTTGGCGGGTAAGGGGGCAGAGGGTTTGCCACTTGGATCAACCCGTGTCACTCGGCTCAGAGCGCCCTGAGCCCGACTCCGCTCATGTAGAACAGCACGCATATGGTCGTAGTCCGCCTCTATGTAATTCATCGTTGTCGCTAGATTCGAATGATTCAGCAGGCTTTTCGTGAGATGAATGTTTCGCTCAGGCTGCTTCATCAAGTCTGTTGCTAATGTGTGCCTGAAGCGGTGAGGGGTCATGCGCACGCCGATCTTATCGGTGAGCTTGCCGTACATTGACTCCACCTGGTCGATGTTCATTTCCTTGCCATGGAAGTGACGAGAGAATCTGTTGACGTTGAACAGCTGATCGTCTGGTGAAAAACCGATTTTCTCGGCCTCCCCCAAGATCCTGGATAAGTGTGGAGCGAGTCCTTCCATAATGGGGAGGAAAAACTCCCGATGGGTCTTCTCTGTTTCACCGCGGACCAAGATCATCTGGCTGTCCCAGTCGATATCTTTGTAACGCAGGCACAGCAGGGCATTCAGACGTATGCCTGTGTAATAAAACATCTCGAAGACGCTGAGCCAGAACCAGGCAGGTGTGATCTGGCTACGTTCATGCGTACAACGTTCTTGGCCTACAAGGGATATGAGCCAGTTGCGTGCTCGTTGGATGGCGTCTCCATTGATTGTCTTGCTGGCTCGCTTTGGTGGGATAACGCTGGTTTTCTTGAATGGGTTGATCGTGGTATGGGTCATCAGGCCGTGTTCTATGGCGTAGCCCCAAACAGTTCGAAGGTGATTTGAATAGGTGTTCCAGCTGCGTTTGGATAATCCGTTCTCAAGGACTTTTTTTCGCCATGTCAGAACCGCACGATGATCGATCTCCTCAACTGAGGCCGTTCGGAAATGCTTGAGTAGTGCTTTGGTCGAGGCGCGATAGATCTTTGCACTGGCAGGCCGCAGATCATGGGCAAAGATGTATTCCTCCGTCAGATTCGAGGGCGTCGTCATTGTGGCGGCTCCGTTGCTTCTGACTTCAAGGACAGGCTGATATTGTCGAAAGGGACCTCAGAGAAGATTGTTCGCGGGTCTAGTAGTAAGTACCCCTTGAGCTGCTTGGATTTTCGAGGTCCAACAACGTCACAGGTCCAAATATTCAAACTCTTATGCGTTTTTCGATGAAGTTTCTGTTTCTCGAAACTACGTTGCGGATTCCACGCCATCCG
>NZ_JAEILC010000047.1:0-76727 GCF_016307435.1 Pseudomonas sp. S4_EA_1b
GGCCGTCCCCTATGCCGATGTGGCGTCTATAAGCGTCAAGCAAACAGCGCCAGGTTTTGATCTGTTCAAGGATGTGAGTCGTGAACCGCGTAACCGCACAAGAAGGCGCCGCCGGCATTGCTGCTGCCGTGGCTGAAAGCGTCCAGTACCAGGGCCGCAAGGCCAGTCGCCAAGGCAGCGAGCAGCGCAGGCAAGACATTTTGGATGCGGCCATGCGCATCGTGGTGCGCGATGGTGTGCGGGCTGTGCGTCATCGTGCGGTGGCCGCCGAAGCGGGGGTGCCGCTGTCGGCGACCACCTACTACTTCAAGGATATCGACGACCTGCTCACCGACACCTTCGCCCAATACGTGGAACGCAGCGCCGCGTTCATGGGTAAATTGTGGGTGCGTAACGAGGGCCTGCTGCGCGAAATGGTCGCTTATGGCGATGGCAGCCCGCAGTCGCGCTCCCAGTTGGCGGACGACATCGCCCGCTTGACCGCCGATTACGTGATGCGTCAATTGACCAACCGCCGCGAGCACTTGATGGCCGAACAGGCCTTCCGTCAGGAAGCCTTGCTCAACCCGCGCCTGGCGGAACTGGTGCGCTCCCATCAACAGATCCTGCTGCAGGGCACCGGGCAGTTTTTCCAGGTATTGGGTTCCCGCGAGCCGCAACAGGATGCCAAAGTGTTGACGGCGATAATCGGTCGGATGGAATATCAGGGCCTGCTGGGCGGCCCAGAGCCTCTGACCGCTGACGAGATGCTTGAGATTCTCAAGCGTTACATGCATTTGGTGTTGGCCTCGGTCTGACACCGGGGGAGTCCAATGAAAACCTGGCGTTTGGCGGTACTGGCCCTGTCGTTCCTATTGCTCGGTGGTTGCCTGGTAACGTTCAAGGACCCGTTGCCCGCCCATGAGGCGGCGCCGGATGAATTGCTGGGCCATTGGACCAGCAAGAATGCCTGGGGCGAACCGCTCAATCTGCAAATCAGCCGCGTCGGTGAGCACCGCTATAAAGCGGTGAGCTACCCTAAAGCCTCGCCGGCCCAGCGCGATGAGTACCTGTTTACCGTTTCGCGCCATGGCAGCCGCTGGTACCTGTCGGCACCGTTGCCCGCCAGGTTGGGAGGGCATTACTTCCTGGCGGGGTTCGAGTTCGACGATAAGCACGAATTGGTGGTCTATAACCTCGATCTCGAACAGATTCACCAGGCTATCGGGCAACAGGTACTGCATGGCAGCACCGTGGATACCGTCGAAGGCGCCGGTGTACTGATCGACAGCGCCATGAGCCAGGTATTTGCCTACCTGGATGATCCGGCCAATGCCGATGTGTTCGTTGAAGCCGTGCGCTACCGGCGCGCGGGTCGATAACGTTTAAAGAGGAAGTACCGGGTGGACGATTACCAGCAGACGATACGCACCTTGTCCGATCGCATTGTGCTGGCGCAAACCCCGATCCGCGTCCTCGACGCCGTGAAGTGGGACGAGAACATCCGTCAAGGGTTTCTCAATGCCAAGGGCAAAGCCATGCCGGCCGTGGATCGCGACTATTACCTGAACCGGCCGCTGTCGTTCGATTCCAGCGCGGTGAAGCTGGAATTCCAGAATATCGAGCGTGACATCACCCGCCGGCTCGGCCAATTCAGCCCGGTGGGGCAGATCATGCGTCGCATGTGCAAGGAATACCGCATGGTGGTGCGCATGCTGGAGGCCCGCGGCACCGAGGACTTCGGGCTGATCTCCCAAGAGCTGTACGGCGCCGCCTCCGATGCGTTCCACGCCGGCGACCCGACCCTGGCCGATCTGGGCCTGATGCTGTCCGATTACCTGAACAACATCGACGGCCGTGGCGACCTCAAGGACGAAGCCAAGACCCTGACCGCCAAGGACGCCGTGGCCCTGCTGCAAACCCGTCTGAACAAGGTATTCGGCGAGGCCGAAGAAACCATTCGTGTGTTCGAGTCCGACGGTATCGTCGCCGACGCGGCGGCGGGTGCCGACTACATCAAGATCCGCGCCGACGCGATGTTCAACGACCGCGATGTGCGCGCCTTGGAAGTGCATGAAGGCCTGGTGCATGTGGGCACCACCCTCAACGGCCAGAACCAGCCGATCTGCACATTCCTGTCCAAGGGCCCGCCGTCGTCCACCGTGACCCAGGAAGGTCTGGCGATCCTGATGGAGATCATTACCTTCGCCTCCTACCCCAGCCGCCTGCGCAAATTGACCAACCGCACGCGGGCCATCCATATGGTGGAGGAGGGCGCCGACTTCCTGCAGGTATTTGAGTTCTTCCGCGAACAAGGCTTTGAGATGGCGGAAAGCTATGGCAACGCCAGCCGCGTATTCCGTGGCTCGGTGCCAACCGGTCTGCCGTTCACCAAGGATTTGTCCTACCTCAAGGGCTTTATCATGGTCTACAACTACATCCAGTTGGCTGTGCGTAAAGGCAAGCTGGAACAAGTGCCGCTGCTGTTCTGCGGCAAGACCACCCTGGAGGACATGCGTACCCTGCGCCAACTGGTGGACGAAGGCCTGGTGGTGCCGCCCAAGTACCTGCCCGAGCAATTCCGTGACATGAACGCCCTGGCGGCGTGGATGTGCTTTTCCAACTTCCTCAACCATCTGAGCCTGGATCGGATCGAGGCTGACTACTCCAATATCCTTTAAATGCTGTTATTTGCGAGGCTTCAACGGATGAGAATCCTCGGCATTCTGTGCCTGCTCCTCACACTGAACGGCTGTAGCTCGCTGCTGTTCTACCCCGAACCCGGCCTGCCGTTCACGCCACAAAAAGCACACTTGGACTACCGCGACGTCACCTTGACCACCGCCGATGGCGTCAAGCTGCATGCTTGGTGGTTGCCGGCCAAGCCCGGCGTGCCGCTCAAGGGCACGGTGCTGCACCTGCACGGCAACGGTGGCAATTTGGCCTGGCATCTGGGCGGCAGTTGGTGGTTACCGGAGCAGGGGTATCAAGTGTTGCTGCTGGACTATCGCGGTTATGGGCTGTCGGAAGGCAAGCCCTCATTGCCGGCGATTTATCAGGACGTGGACGCGGCTTTCAGCTGGCTCGACAAGGCCCCCGAAACCCAGGGGCAGCCGCTGATTGTGCTCGGCCAAAGCCTGGGCGGCGCGCTGGCCGTGCATTACTTGGCGGCGCACCCGCAGCGTCAGACCCAGCTCAAAGCGCTGGTGCTGGACGGCGTACCGGCTAGTTATCGTGACGTAGGACAATTCGCGCTGAGCACCTCCTGGCTAACATGGCCATTGCAAGTGCCCTTATCCTGGCTCGTGCCCGACGCGGACAGTGCGATCAACGCCATGCCCCAGTTGAGTGGCGTGCCGAAACTGTTGTTTCACAGCCTCGATGACCCGATCGTGCCCGTGGCCAATGGCATCCGCTTGTATCAGGCGGCGCCGCCGCCCAGAGTCTTGCAATTGACCCGGGGCGGGCATGTGCAGACCTTTGCCGATAAAACCTGGCAAACCGTGATGCTGCGCTATCTGGATGACCCGCAACATTTCAATGGCCTGCGGCGCCTGGGCGAAATTCCAAACTATCCGACTCCTAACGTTGATCCATCAGAGAGCCCGCAATGAGCGAAGAACGCAACATGATCCCGCTGATCCTCACCGGCATCGGCACCATCATCGGTACCGTCGGTTGCCTGTGGTACTACGGCTACCTGCACTTCGCCAAACCGGAAGATGCGTTGCTGCTCAGTGACTTCACCATGCTCAAGACCGTGCCGGGCGAGGATTACAAGATCTCCCTGACTCCGGCCGCCCAAGTGGCGCAGTGCGTCGATGGCGTGCTGGTGATGTTTGATACCGAGCAGAAAGGCTTGAGTGGCGTGCTGGTGAACAACAAGAAGCAAGCCGTGCGCTGCATGGGGCAGGAAACGCCGCAGTTGCAGCAGTAAGCTTTCACATCATTGTTGTGGGAAAACGCCACGAGACTTGGTGATTAAGTCTTCAGTGCAATGGTAAACCTGCGCAACCCGGAACTGTCTCGATTAACCGGCCACAGATTCTGGACTGATTGGTATCACTGATCGGTCTTTATTTCAGTTATGTGGAGTTAGCATCTATGGCAGCTATTAATGGACCGTCGAGTGTTGGGAATGCGGGCTATGCCGGCGCAGTGGGGCAAGATAGTCTCGATCAGCAGATCCAAGATACACGAAACAAAATTCAACAACTGCAATCGCAAGGTTCCCAAGGTGGATCGGGAAGCAGTGGTGCCGGTGGCGGCGAAACCCTTGAGGAGCTTTTGAAGCTGCTGAATAAGCTACTTGAACAAAAAAAGAATGAAGGGGCAAAGAGCGGTCAAGAAGCTCAAAGCGGCAACGCTCAGCAAGACGGTCAATCTGGCGCGCAGTCTGCCTCTCAAATCCAGCAGGGAGACTATCAGGGGAACACCCCGGTATCTTTCTGACTGCCGTCTCACAAAAGCAGCTCTCGCCGATGGGCTTTTTATCGCGCTTGTAGCGATCAGTCCAAGAACAAGTTGGCGCTGGCGGTAGTCACTGGCGACGGAATTAACTGGAACCCTATCGCGTATTCAAACCACAGAAAGCGGAGTTGCTTACACAGATCGAGGCTGAGAACGTGGCGATACGGATTGCTGCAATCGACAACATGCTGGACATGATCAGAGGGCATCAGACGCTGGAAAGGCGAGATGCTCGGGATCATGAGCTTGCGCAACTGATGGACAAGCTATCGCAAAATACCTACGGTTCCAGAATTGAAATGCCCGCTGAGGATACTCATCGCACTATCGAGTTTGGCGAACCGAAAAAAAACCCACCGTAAGGTGGGTTTTTCTATCCAAGCTCAATCAATCAGTTCGCCATCGACGAACGTGGCTTGACCGGTTGGTTGTCGTTGGAGATGGTCACTTCAACGCGGCGGTTCATGGCGCGGCCCGATGCACTGCTATTGTCGGCAACCGGATATTCCTTGCCATAGCCCTGGGTCACGATGCGCGAAATATCCACACCTTGCTGAGCCAGTGCGCGTTGTACGGACGCTGCACGGCGCTCCGACAGGCTCTGGTTGTAGGAATCGGAACCGGTGCTGTCGGTATAGCCTTCGACGATCACTTTACGATCTGGATTGTCGCGCAGGAACTGAGCCAGTTTGGTGATATTCACCAGACCACTGGATTTCAGGTCGGATTTGTTGGTGGCGAACAGTACGTCACCGAAAGTCACCAGCGTACCGCGATCGGTCTGCTTGGCGTTCAGGCTATCCTGCAGCTGCTTGATCTGCGCATCGCGAGCATCCAGCAGGGCGCGAGCGCGTTCGTCACCGGCGTTTTTCAGCTTGGCTTCGGATTCGCGCAGGGCGATGGTGTCTTTGGCCACTTCAACGCGCTGATTGGTCAGGTAAGCCAACTGGTCGACCTTCTTCTGGTCTTCCTTGTCGCGGTAGGCTTTGTCGGCCTTATCCAGCCATTCCTGAGCGTCCTTGGTTTCCAGCGCCGCAAGCTTGGTGGCTTGAGGGTTGGTTTGCAGGGCGGAGAAGTTGGTGCGGGCGTTTTCCAGGTTGGCGTTCGGCGGGGTGGAGCAGGCCGCCAAGGCAACGCTCATTGCCAACAGGGCAGGGATCATCAGTTGTTTACGCATAATCGTGTCGTCCTTTCAATTCAGTATCGGGTGCGGTGCGATCAAGGGGCTCGGTTTATTTCTGCTGGATAGCAGCCGGGCGCATACCTTCCTTACGCAACTCGTCAACGGCCTTCTGGGAATCCTTTACCGCTTGCTCAGCTTTGGCAGCCTGGGCTTTACGTTCTGCGACACGGGCGTCCCACTCGGCTTGCTCAGCCAACGTACGAGCCTTCTCGTAGTTTTTGTCGTGCATCGCGATCTCAGCTTCTTTGAGCTTGTCCTGAGCCGACTTCATTTCTACAGCGGCGTACTCGGTGCCGCCGGCGCTGACAGCGCTGTTGACCGCCGACTGGGTCACTGCGTACTGCTCAGTCGGAGGGTTACCGGCGCAGCCAGCCAGAACGAAGCTGGTACCGATTGCCAGCGCGGCCAATTTAAGCCCGCGCAGATGGTTAAACGAGGATTTGGCAGTGCTGGTCTTCATCGTCTTCAACTCCATTGGATAACTCCTGAAAAACATCAAAATCCATCTCAGTCAGCGAACGGCTGCGAGCCCGGTCGTAAAGCGCCTGGTGCTCTTTCAAACGGCTGTTCCAAGTGATGGCTTACTGGCTGTGACCGGAGGCTTTTTTCAAAAGTTCAGACGAGATGGCGATTTGCCTAAAAAAATAACTGACTGAGCGGTCAGCGAAAAAAATTGGAACTTTTGCAGTGCCAGGAAGTATTTCGGGCCTGCAATAGGCCCGGAATACAAGGAGAGGGTGGATTAAACGACAGCAGATCAGTGCTTCGATTCGTCCGCACTGGTAGACAAATCATGTAGATAGCGACGCGAAAGCGACAAAAAGCGCGGGGTAGGGCCGACGTCTTCGTACAGCGGGTCGCCCTCTTCATCGGTCGCAATCACCTGCTGACCTTTGATATAGGGAAAGCTGGCTTCCAGCTCTTCAAGGGCGGCGCCGATCAGCTCGCCCAGCAGCTCTTCGGTGTTGCGCTTGGGGTACATCTCGGCGATGGCCGCCAGCCGGGCGGCGGACTCCACGTCCAGGTGGATCGCATATTCGGTCTTGGTCAAGCGACCCTTGGCGTTCTCTTCCCAATGCTGGGCCAATTCTCGGATTTTCATGGCAACCTCAATAAAACCCACGGCAAGCGGGCGGTGATGAGTGACCAGCCGTTCGCCTATCGCGACGGCTTACGGTTGAGACTAGCTGCAACCCACAAGGTTTAAAGTCTTGTCATAAAACAACGCGGGCGGCACTCTGGCAGATCTGCGCGTCCCGGATTTCTGGCTGGAGATTGGCTGATGAGTGATATCGATGCACGCTTGCGTGAGGATGTTCACCTGCTGGGTGAATTGTTGGGCAACACCATTCGAGAGCAGTACGGCGATGATTTTCTCGACAAGATCGAGCAGATCCGCAAAGGCGCCAAGGCCGATCGGCGTGGCGCCGACTCTGAGAAAACCGCCGGCGATGAACTGAGCGCCAGCCTCAATCAGTTGCAGGAAGACGAACTGCTGCCGGTGGCGCGGGCGTTCAACCAGTTTCTCAATCTGGCCAATATCGCCGAGCAGTATCAGTTGATTCACCGTCGCGATGAGTCGCAACCGGCACCCTTCGAGGCGCGCGTGCTGCCCGAGCTGCTGGCGCGCCTGCAACGCGAAGGCCACAGCAACGAATCCCTGGCCCGCCAGTTGGCGCGCGTGGAAATCGAGCTGGTCCTCACCGCCCACCCGACCGAAGTGGCGCGCCGCACCTTGATCCAGAAGTACGACGCCATCGCCGCGCAGTTGGCCTTGCAGGATCACCGCGACCTCACCACCGCCGAGCGCGAGCAGATCCGCCAACGCCTGCAACGATTGATCGCCGAGGCCTGGCACACCGAAGAAATCCGCCGCACCCGCCCCACGCCGGTGGATGAAGCCAAGTGGGGCTTCGCGGTGATCGAGCATTCGCTGTGGCATGCCATCCCCAACTATTTGCGCAAGGCCGATCAGGCGTTGCACGCGGCCACCGGCCTGCGCCTGCCCCTGGAAGCGGCGCCGATTCGCTTTGCATCGTGGATGGGCGGCGACCGTGACGGCAACCCGAATGTCACCGCGCCGGTCACCCGCGAAGTCTTGCTGCTGGCGCGGTGGATGGCGGCCGACCTGTACCTGCGCGATATCGATCAGTTGGCTTCCGAGCTGTCCATGCGCCACGCCAGCCCAGCGTTGCAGGCCAAGGTCGGCGACAGCGTCGAGCCGTACCGGGCCGTGCTCAAGCAACTGCGCGACCGCTTGCGCGCCACGCGGCAATGGGCCCACACCGCGTTGAGCAGCAGCACACCGGCGCCCGCTGAGGTGTTGCAGAACAACCGTGACCTGCTTGAGCCGCTGGAGCGGTGCTATCAGTCGCTGCATGAATGCGGCATGGGCGTGATCGCCGACGGGCCGCTGCTCGATTGCCTGCGCCGCGCCGTGACGTTTGGCCTGTTCCTGGTGCGTCTGGATGTCCGCCAGGATTCCAGCCGACACTCGTCAGCCATGACGGAGATCACCGATTACCTCGGCCTGGGTCGCTACGAAGACTGGGATGAGGACGCGCGCATCAGCTTCTTGATGAAGGAGTTGACTAACCGTCGTCCGTTGCTGCCGGGGTATTTCAAACCGTCGGCCGACACCGCCGAAGTGCTCAACACCTGTAAGGAAATTGCCGCGGCCCCGGCGGCTTCGTTGGGCTCGTATGTCATCTCCATGGCCGGTGCGGCGTCGGATGTGCTGGCGGTGCAATTGCTGCTTAAAGAGTCGGGTGTACAGCGGCCAATGCGCGTGGTGCCGTTGTTCGAAACCCTGGCCGACCTGGATAACGCCGGCCCGGTGATCGAGCAATTGTTGCAACTGCCGGGTTATCGCGCGCGTCTGCAAGGCCCGCAGGAAGTGATGATCGGCTACTCCGACTCGGCCAAGGACGCCGGCACCACCGCTGCCGCCTGGGCGCAATACCGGGCGCAGGAGCGCCTGGTGGATATTTGCCGCGAACAGCAAGTGGAGCTGCTGTTGTTCCATGGTCGCGGTGGCACCGTGGGCCGTGGCGGCGGCCCGGCCCACGCGGCGATCCTGTCGCAGCCACCGGGCTCGGTGGCCGGGCGTTTCCGCACCACCGAACAAGGCGAAATGATCCGCTTCAAGTTCGGTCTGCCGGACATCGCGGAGCAGAACCTCAACCTTTACTTGGCTGCAGTGCTGGAAGCAACGCTGTTGCCGCCGCCACCGCCCGAGCCGGCCTGGCGTCATTTGATGGACGAATTGGCCGCGGATGGTGTGAGGGCTTACCGCGCGGTGGTGCGAGAAAATCCGCAATTCGTCGAGTATTTCCGCCAGTCCACCCCCGAACAGGAGCTGGGCCGCCTGCCGCTGGGCAGCCGTCCAGCCAAGCGGCGTGCGGGCGGTATCGAAAGCCTGCGCGCCATCCCTTGGATTTTCGGTTGGACCCAGACACGCTTGATGCTGCCGGCCTGGCTCGGCTGGGAAGCGGCGTTGAGCAATGCCCTGGCGCGGGGTGAAGGTGAGTTGTTGGGGCAGATGCGCGAACAGTGGCCTTTCTTCCGCACCCGCATCGATATGCTGGAAATGGTGCTGGCCAAGGCCGATGCCGATATCGCGCGTCTCTATGATGAGCGTCTGGTGCAGCCCGATTTGTTGCCATTAGGTGCGCACTTACGCGACCTATTGTCGCAGGCGTGCTCGGTGGTGCTCGGTCTGACCGGCCAGTCGCAGCTGCTGGCCCACAGCCCTGACACCCTGGAGTTCATCCGCCTGCGCAACACCTACCTTGACCCCTTGCATCTGTTGCAGGCCGAGCTGCTGGCGCGCTCGCGCCGGCAGGAAGCCGCGCAGGACAGCCCTCTGGAACAGGCGCTGCTGGTGTCCGTGGCCGGTATCGCGGCCGGCTTGCGCAACACCGGCTGAGGTTTTTCGCATGTTCTCAATGGCTTGCGCTTGAACCACGCTGGCCGCCCGGAACCGGGCGGTCATCGTTCAAGGTGCCGGGTTGCACTCTGGAATACCCTACCTATGACGCATGCGCGGCGCGGGTTCTTCCGACTTTTGGCGGCTTGTGTGGTTAGGGCCTGCTGTGTATCTTGATCAGCCTTTGGCCGTTTGGGCGGCCCGAATCACATTTTTACGCGATTGGCCCCACGCGGCGAATCCGAGCGTCATCTCTATAAAAAATTGAGGAGCACATCGATGCGCGTCATTCTGCTGGGAGCTCCCGGGGCCGGTAAAGGTACTCAGGCAAAGTTCATCACTGAAAAATTCGGCATTCCACAAATCTCCACCGGTGACATGCTGCGCGCTGCGGTAAAAGCAGGCACCGAGCTGGGCATCAAGGCCAAGAGCATCATGGACGCCGGTGGCCTGGTTTCCGATGACCTGATCATTGCCCTGGTCAAGGACCGTATCGCGCAGCCTGACTGTGCCAACGGTTTCCTGTTCGACGGTTTCCCGCGCACCATTCCTCAGGCCGAAGCTTTGGTCACGGCCGGTGTCGAGCTGGACGCCGTGGTTGAAATCGCGGTGGAAGACGAAGAAATCGTCCAGCGTATCGCAGGCCGTCGCGTTCACGAGGCCTCGGGTCGCGTGTACCACACCGTCTACAACCCGCCGAAAGTTGAAGGCAAAGACGATGTCACCGGTGAAGACCTGGTACAGCGCAAGGACGACACCGAAGAAACCGTGCGTCATCGCCTGTCGGTCTACCATTCCCAGACCAAGCCGCTGGTGGATTTCTACCAGAAGCTGTCCGCTGCCAACGGCAAGCCGAAGTACAGCCATATCCCTGGCGTCGGTTCGGTGGAAGCCATCACCGCCAAGGTGATGCAAGCCCTGAGCTGATCACCTGATCGGCGTCTCACACAACGGCCCGCTTGCGGGCCGTTGTTGTTTATACTGGCGCACTTTTTTTCGACTTGGACACCGACACCGATGAGCACCCTGCTGGCCCTGGACACCGCAACCGAAGCTTGCTCCGTTGCCTTGCTGCACGATGGCAAAGTAACCAGCCACTACGAGGTGATCCCACGCCTGCACGCGCAAAAGCTGTTGCCGATGATCAAGCAACTGCTCGAAGACGCCGGCACCACGTTAGCGGCGGTGGACGCTATTGCTTTTGGTCGCGGCCCGGGCGCCTTTACCGGTGTGCGCATTGCTATCGGCGTGGTGCAAGGCCTGGCCTTTGCCCTGGAACGCCCGGTGTTGCCGGTCTCCAATCTTGCCGTATTGGCCCAGCGCGCGTTGCGTGAGCAGGGCGCCTCGCAGGTAGCGGCCGCCATCGACGCGCGGATGGACGAAGTCTACTGGGGCTGTTACCGCGCGGTGGCCGGTGAAATGCGCCTGGTCGGCGCGGAAGCGGTGCAGCCGCCCGAAGCGTCGGCACTGCCGGAGGATGCCAGCGGCGATTGGTTCGGCGCGGGCACAGGTTGGGGGTATGGCGAGCGCATTGCGGTGAAACTGGCCGGCCAGGACGCTGCCATGTTGCCCCATGCCGAAGACCTGCTGACCCTGGCGCGTTTTGCCTTCGAGCGCGGTGAAGCGATCCCAGCCGATCAGGCGGCGCCGGTGTACTTGCGCGATAAAGTGGCGCAAACCAAGGCCGAACGCGGGCTGATTTGACGCCAAAGTGATGGCAACTTTCGCCAATCGTCAGAATTTGCCCTTGGTTTTAAACCTTTTTCAAATTATGTGTTCTAGTTATCACCAGAGCATTTGCGCGCAACGGAAGTCGCCACTAAAATGCCATCACTGATAGCGAGTTCGCATCGATGCGTATAGACGGATTTTCCTCACAGTCGTACCCCCTCAAACGTAAGCCGCGCAAGGCGAGCGTGACGGTAGACGATTCGGTCGAAGATTCGCCGGACTTCATCGAAGTCCAGTCCGAGGCGGCGACCGCTACGCAAGGTGCTGGCAGTGCGCGTATCAGCGGCCTGCCTGCCCGTCAGCAGGATATGGTCTTCCCCCGCTCCATGAGCAAAAGCGTTGCCACCGCCTTGGCCAGTTACCTGACCACCGCCGGTTTTGTCGAGTGGGATATGGAAGTGCTGGGTCTCGACGTTCATATCTGATGCTTCTGCCTTACTACCTCGGTTGCCCGTCCTGGAGTGAAAACGCCTGGCGCGAGTACCTGTACCCAGCCGATGCTCGCGCCAGCGATTACCTCGCCCTCTATTCTCAGGTCTTCAACGCCGTTGAAGGCAACACCACATTCTACGCTCGCCCCTCGGCCGCCGCCGTGCAGCGCTGGGCCGAAATCATGCCCGCCGATTTTCGCTTTACCGCCAAATTCCCCGGGGATATCAGCCACGGGGGCGATTTGCGTGAGCAATTACCGGCGGCGGAAAGTTTCGTCGGCCTGATGAGCCCGTTGGGTGAGCGCGTAGCGCCGTTATGGCTGCAACTGTCGGCCGCGTTCTCGCCGCAACGTCTGGCGGAGCTGGCCGGGTTTATCGACGGCCTGGAGCGTCCGATGGCGGTGGAAGTGCGCCATCCGGAATTTTTCGCCAAGGGCGATGCCGAGCGCATGCTTAACCGCCTGTTGCGCGACCGGGGTGTCGAGCGTATCTGCCTGGACCCCAGGGCGCTGTTCAGTTGCACCTCGACGTCGCCGGCGGTGCTGCATGCGCAATCGAAAAAGCCCAAAGTGCCGCCGCGGCCGGCTGCGCTGACTCAGTTTCCGCAGGTGCGCTTCATTGGCCATCCGGAGCTGGAGGCCAACGACCCGTTTCTGGTGCCTTGGATTGAAAAAATCGCCGGCTGGATCGAAGAGGGCCGCACTCCCTACGTGTTTCTGCACACCTCGGACAATCGCCTCGCCGCCCAATTGGCCATGCGCTTTCATACCCAACTGATGGCACGCTTGCCCGGCCTTGCACCATTACCCACGTTGGATCGCGAGCCCGAAGCGGAGCAACTGGGGTTACTCTAGGGCTCCTTTTCCCGCCAGGAGCTTGCCATGGATGCTCAAACCCTTCGCGCCGAAACCTTCAAGCGCCTGCATGAACGCGACCGCGCTTTCGTGATGCCCAACCCGTGGGACGCAGGTTCCGCCGTGATGCTTGCCAGCTTGGGGTTCGAAGCCTTGGCCACCACCAGCGCGGGTTATGCCTTCAGCCTTGGTCGGCCGGATGCGGAGGGCGCGCTGTCTCTGGACGACACCTTGCTCAACGCGCATCAGATCGCCCAGGCCACAACACTGCCGGTGGCGGCCGACTTGGAAAACGGTTTCAGCGACAGCCCGGACGGCTGCGCCCAGACCATCCTGCGTGCAGCGGCCACGGGGATTGTCGGCGGTTCCATCGAAGACGCCACTGGACACTCTGGCGACCCCATTTATGCCTTCGACCTGTCTGTGGAGCGTGTACAAGCGGCGGCTACCGCGGCCCGCAGTTTGCCGTTTGCGTTCATGCTCACCGCCCGCGCGGAAAACCTATTGCACGGTCGTCTGGACCTGCCCGATACCCTCCGCCGCCTGCAAGCCTACGCCGAGGCCGGTGCCGACGTACTTTACGCGCCGGGCCTGCGCACCGCCGATGAGGTGTTGGCGGTGGTCAAGGCGGTCGCGCCCAAACCGGTGAATGTGTTGATGTCCGGTGCGCTGAAACTCAGCGTCGCGCAATTGAGCGCCATGGGCGTCAAGCGCATCAGCGTGGGTTCGGCGATGGCGTTGGCGGCCTATGGCGAGTTCTATCGCGCGGCCCAGGAGGTCTATGAGTTGGGCACCTTTACCTTTACCGAGCGCTCGATGCCCTTCAGCACGGCCAATCAGTTTTTCAAGGTCTGACCCATGCGGTTTATCAAGGTGGTGGGTGTGCTGCTGATGCTGGGCGGCGCGGTGGTGGTCGGTGTATGGCGCGGCTGGGTGCCGTTGGCGCCGGAATGGAATCCATGGGCGCCGCTGGATGTGCGCGCCAGCCCAAACCTGTTGACGCGTTTTAAGCTGGGACGTCTGCAGGACGACCCGGCGCTGTGCGACCAGGTGCTGAAAACTTCAGGCTTGCGCGTGAGCCATCAAGCTGATTCATCCGCCGATGTCGCCTGCCCGTTGCGCAACACCTTGCGCGTGCAGGGTGCAGAGGTGGGATTGAGCAGCAGCTTTCTTGCCAGTTGCCCGCTGGCCGTGGCGTTCGCGCTGTTCGAGCGCCATAGCCTGCAACCGGCGGCGCAGACGGTGTTCGGCCAGGCGGTGACGCGGGTCGATCATCTGGGCAGTTTTGCCTGTCGCACGATGTATAACCGTGCCAACGGGCAACTGAGTCAGCACGCCTCGGCCAATGCGTTGGATATCGCCGGTTTTCGCTTGGCCGATGGGCGCAGTATCAGCGTGCTCAAGGATTGGCCGGGGGAGGGCGCGAATGCGCGGTTCCTGCGTCAGGTGCGCGACAGTGCCTGTGATGATTTCAACGTGGTGTTAAGCCCGGACTACAACGCCGCGCACCGCAATCACTTCCACTTCGATATGGGGCGCTGGTGGGTGTGTCGCTGAGGGTCAAGCGGCCAGGCGCAGGTTGTGGGTGATCAACGGGCGTGCCCAGTAGTAGTCGAAGTCCAGGGCTTTTTGCTGCTCCACCAACGCTTCTTCGGGGTAAGGCGTAGGCGGCGGTGGCAACAGGTCCAGTTCGAACTCGGCGATTGGCAAGTGCAGTGCGCGCGGTTCCGGCGCAGGACCTGGCTCCGGCAATGGCTGCCCGGCGGCCAGTACGATTGGGCGTACCCAACCGCTTTCGAAATTCTGCTGACGTTGCTGGGCGACGATTTCCTCTTCAGGAAACGGCGTCGCAGCCGGTGGCAGCAATTCGGTTTCAAATTCGGCGATGGGCAGGAACAGCGGTTCTGGCGGGGCGATTTCGGTGTCTTTGACGTCGCACTCACGCTGGGTGAGGATCTGCGACAACAGGTCAGCGCCTGCGCTGGGTTCTACCGCCGGGTCCAGCGGTGCCGTCGCCTCGGCTGCCGGCGCGTCCGGCATTTCGCCGAGCTGCTCGGCCAATGCCCGGGCGAAGAAGTCCTGCCACACATGACTCACACCGGCCAGCGCTTGAGTGTTGCGCAAGCCGTAGTGGTTGTGGGTCGGCAGTACACCGATGGTTAGGGGGAGAATGTCTGACATTTTCTTCGGTCGACGCTCAGCTCTGGCAAAATACCTGACTGTTGGTTTTATCGGCCGGTGTTGGCCGATCCTTAATATTTTTGAGCGTAGCGATTGATGAGCGAACAACCAGCGGCCAGCCGCATCCGGGTCGAGGCCATGGCCGATGCTTTCCAGGCCCGCGCCGAACAGTGGGCTGCCCAACTTGGCTTGCCGTTAGTGCTGGCGGATGCGGATTTTTCCTTGCAGGTCGGCGAACATGGCTTGCAGTTGCAGCAACTGGGGGCAGACGCGCCGGGGCCGGTGCGTGTGGACTTTGTCGAAGGCGGCGCGGCGCATCGGCGTTTATACGGCGGTGGCAGTGGGCAGATGATCGCCAAGGCCGTGGGCATCGCCCAAGGCGTACGCCCACGGGTGCTGGACGCCACCGCCGGCCTGGGCAAGGACGCCTTCGTGCTGGCGAGCCTGGGTTGCGACATGAGCCTGATCGAACGCCAGCCGTTGATTGGCGCTTTGCTCGAAGACGGCCTGGCGCGCGGCGCGGATGATTTCGAGGTGGCGCCGATCGTGGCACGCATGCAGCTGCTCAAGGGCAACTCCATCGAGGTGATGCGCAACTGGGAGGGCGAGCCTCCCCAGGTGATCTACCTCGACCCTATGTTCCCTCATCGTGAGAAAACCGCCCTGGTGAAGAAGGAGATGCGCCTGTTCCGCCCGCTGGTGGGCGATGACCCAGACGCACCGGCCTTGCTCGCCGCAGCGCTGGCCCTGGCCAGTCACCGTGTTGTGGTCAAGCGCCCGCGCAAGGCGCCGTGTATCGACGGGCCCAAGCCGAGCCATGCGCTGGATGGCAAGTCCAGCCGCTACGACATTTACCCCAAGAAAGCGCTCAAGCCCTAATAACCGCTATGGCTTGTAGGCCCGCATAAACAACCCCACCACATCCTGCACATGGGCTTCGGCGGCTTCCTCACTCAACTTGCCGCCGCAGCCATACAGCAGGCAGAAGTTCGCCGTGCCTTTGAGCAGGCAGAAGAAATGCTCGGCCGCCTTGAACGGTTTATCGATGCTCAGGGCGCCGCTCTGGTCAATGGTGCTGAGCAGGCGTTCCATGCCTTGCAACATGCGCATGGGCCCGGCTTCGAAGAAAATCTGCGAGAGTTTCACGTCCTGATTGCCGGTGGTCATCATCAGCCGATGCAGGTTCACCGACTCTTCGCTGTTGATGAGCCGATGAAAGCCACGGGCGATGGTCAGCAGGACCGTTTCCACCGGTACACCCGCGGGCATCTCGAAATACATCACCGGTAATTGTTCCTCGCACTTGGCCACGACGGCGGCGGTGAACAGGGTTTCTTTGTCGGTGAAGTGGTTGTAGACCGTGAGTTTCGACACGCCAGCCTCCAAGGCCACCGCGTCCATGCTGGTGCTGGCGTAACCATTGCTCAAAAACAGAAACTTGGCTGCTTCGAGGATTGCCTGGCGTTTTGCCATGTCCTTGGGACGCCCGGGGCTATTGGTGTTCAGAGGATTGTCGGACATTTTCACCTTTAATACTGGACTGGCGAGTTTGGTATTAATAACATACCGGCAAGTATAATTATTCCTAGCATCATTTGCGAAAGGTCCTTCAGCATGCGCAGCACTTTCCTGCCCCTTGCGTTGCCTTCGTGTCTGGTCCTCCTATTGGCCGCCTGCGGTCATGAAGAAGCGCCCCAGACCACCATCCGCCCGGCCATGGTGGTGCAGCCACAGCCTTCTGCGCAGACGACGGACAGCTACCCCGGAGAAGTGCGTGCGCGCTACGAGCCGGACCTGGCTTTTCGCATTGGCGGCAAAGTCAGTAAGCGCTGGGTGGAGGAGGGCGAGCGGGTCAAGGCCAATCAGGCGTTGGCCGAACTCGACCCTCAGGACGTGCGCCTGCAACTGGACGCTGCCCGCGCTCAGGTCGCCGCCGCCCAGGCCAACTTGAGCCTGGTGCGTGCCGAGCGTGATCGCTACAAAACTTTGCTGGATCGTCAGATGGTCAGCCGGTCCCAGTACGACAATTCCGAAAATCTTTACCGTTCGGGCGAAGCCCGCCTCAAGCAAATCAAAGCCGAGTTCGATGTGGCCAGTAACCAGGCGGCCTATGCGGTGTTGCGCGCGCCGCAGGATGGCGTGGTGGCCAAGCGTGCGGTGGAAGTCGGGCAAGTGGTGTCCGCCGGGCAAACGGTGTTCACCCTGGCCACCGATGGCGAACGTGAAGTGCTGATCAGCCTGCCCGAACAAGGCTTTGCTCGCTTCAAGATCGGCCAGCCGGTGTCTGTGGAGCTGTGGAGCCAGCCGGATCAACGCTTCGCTGGGCGCATTCGCGAGTTGTCCCCTGCCGCCGACCCCAAGTCGCGTACTTTTGCTGCGCGCGTTGCGTTTACCGGCGGCAAAGTCCCGGCGGAACTCGGCCAGAGCGCTCGCGTATTTATACAGGGCGACGGCAGTAATCCGCTGTCCGTGCCGTTGTCTGCCATCAGCGCGGAGAACGGTGAGTCCTACGTCTGGCGCGTGCAGCCGGACAACACCCTCAAGCGCACACCGGTGCGTATCGGCGCGTTCGGCGATAAAACCGTGCCGGTGCTGGAGGGCTTGAGCGCCGATGATTGGGTTATCGCAGCCGGTGTGCATGTGCTCCACGAGGGCCAGCCAGTGCGCCCGGTGGATCGCGCCAACCGTGTGGTGAATCTGGCGGCCAAGGAGTAGTCCCGATGGGTTTCAATCTTTCCGAATGGGCGCTACGTAATCGCCAGATCGTGCTGTTCCTGATGATCCTGCTGGCAGTGGTGGGCACGTTGTCCTACACCAAGCTGGGGCAGAGCGAAGATCCGCCCTTCACCTTCAAGGCCATGGTGATCAAGACCAACTGGCCTGGCGCCACCGCGCAGGAAGTCTCACGGCAAGTCACCGAGCGCATTGAGAAAAAACTCATGGAGACCGGCGACTACGAGCGCATTGTCTCGTTTTCCCGGCCGGGCGAGTCCCAGGTGACCTTCGTCGCCCGTGATGCCATGCGCTCGGCGCAGATACCCGAACTGTGGTACCAGGTGCGCAAGAAAATCAGCGACATCCGCCAGACCCTGCCGCCGGATATCCAAGGGCCGTTTTTCAACGACGAATTCGGCACCACCTTCGGCAATATCTACGCCCTGACCGGCGATGGTTTCGACTACGCCGTGCTCAAGGACTACGCCGACCGCATCCAGATCCAACTGCAACGCGTAGCGGATGTGGGCAAGGTCGACTTGCTCGGTTTGCAGGACGAGAAGATCTGGATCGAGCTGTCCAACCTCAAACTCGCCACCTTGGGTTTACCCTTGGCCGCTGTGCAACAGGCGTTGCAGGAACAGAACGCGGTGACTACCGCCGGGTTCTTTGAAACGCCAAGCGAGCGTGTTCAGTTGCGGGTGTCGGGCAATTTCAAGACGGTGGACGAAATCCGCAGTTTTCCCATTCGCGTGGGGGATCGCACTTTCCGTATCGGCGATGTGGCTGATATTCACCGTGGCTTCAACGATCCACCGGCGCCACGCATGCGCTACATGGGCGAAGACGCCATCGGCCTGGCCGTGGCCATGCGCGAGGGCGGCGATATTCTGGTGCTGGGCAAGGCGCTTGAGGGTGAATTCGCACGTCTTCAGAAGAACCTTCCGGCGGGCATGCAGTTGCGCAAAGTGTCGGATCAGCCCGCAGCGGTCAAAACCGGGGTCGGCGAATTCGTCCAGGTGCTGGCTGAAGCGTTGGCCATCGTGTTGCTGGTGAGCTTCTTCTCCCTGGGACTGCGCACCGGCATGGTAGTGGCACTGGCGATTCCGCTGGTGCTGGCGATGACGTTCGCCACCATGTATTACCTCGGCATCGGCTTGCACAAGATTTCCCTCGGCGCCCTGGTACTGGCCCTCGGGCTGCTGGTCGATGACGCCATCATCGCCGTGGAAATGATGGCGATCAAAATGGAGCAAGGCTACGACCGGCTCAAGGCCGCCAGTTTTGCCTGGACCAGCACCGCGTTTCCGATGCTCACCGGTACGCTGATCACGGCGGCCGGTTTTCTGCCCATCGCGACGGCCCAGTCGAGCACCGGCGAATACACCCGCTCGATATTCCAAGTGGTGACCATCGCGCTGCTCGCGTCCTGGGTGGCCGCCGTGGTGTTCGTGCCCTACCTGGGGGAAAAACTCCTGCCGGACCTGGCGAAGATTCATGCCGCCAAACACGGCCATGATGGCCCCGACCCCTACGGCACACCCTTCTATCAGCGTGTAAGGCGGTTGGTGGCGTGGTGTGTGAATCGGCGTAAAACCGTGATCGTGCTGACGCTGCTGCTGTTTATCGGTTCGGTGGCGTTGTTTCGGTTCGTGCCGCAACAATTTTTCCCGGCGTCTGGTCGCCTGGAACTGATGGTCGATTTGAAATTGGCCGAGGGCGCATCCCTGAGCAACACCGCCGAGCAGGTCAAACGCCTGGAGGCGCTGCTCAAAGAGCATGCCGGCATCGACAATTATGTGGCCTATATAGGCACCGGCTCGCCGCGCTTTTACTTGCCTCTGGATCAGCAGTTGCCGGCCACCAGCTTCGCCCAGTTCGTGGTGTTGGCTAAGACCATCGAGGAGCGCGAAACCCTGCGCACCTGGCTGATCGAAACCCTCAACGAACAGTTCCCTGACCTGCGCTCGCGTGTCACACGCCTGGAAAACGGCCCGCCCGTGGGTTACCCGGTGCAGTTTCGCGTGACGGGGGAACATATCGAAGAGGTGCGCGCCCTGGCCCGCAAGGTCGCCGCGAAAGTCCGCGAAAATACTCATGTGGTTAACGTGCACCTGGACTGGGAGGAACCGAGCAAAATCGTCTACCTCAATATCGATCAGGACCGCGCCCGGGCGCTGGGCGTCAGCACCGCCAACCTGTCGAAATTCCTCCAGAGTTCCCTGACCGGCTCCAGCGTCAGCCAGTACCGGGAGGATAACGAGTTGATCGAAATCCTCCTGCGCGGCACCCGGCATGAACGCACCGAACTGACGTTGCTCCCCAGCCTGGCGGTGCCCACCGACAATGGTAAAAGCGTCGCGCTGTCGCAGATCGCCACCCTTGAGTACGGCTTCGAAGAAGGTGTGATCTGGCATCGCAACCGCCTCCCCACGGTGACCGTCCGCGCCGATATCTACGGCAAGGAACAACCGGCGACCCTGGTGCAGCAGATTTTTCCGACCCTCGCCGAGGTGCGCGCCGAATTGCCGGACGGTTACCTGCTGGAGGTCGGCGGCACCGTCGAAGACTCCGCGCGCGGCCAGAACTCGGTGAAGGCCGGTGTGCCGCTGTTCATCGTGGTGGTGTTGACGTTGCTGATGCTGCAATTGCGCAGTTTCTCACGCACCGCGATGGTGTTTCTGACGGCGCCGCTGGGGCTGATCGGTGTAACGCTGTTTCTGTTGGTGTTCCGTCAGCCCTTCGGGTTCGTGGCGATGCTCGGCACTATCGCATTGTCCGGGATGATCATGCGTAACTCGGTGATCCTGGTGGATCAGATCGAGCAAGACATCAAGGCGGGGCTGGCGCCGTGGCAGGCGATCATCGAGGCCACGGTCCGACGCTTCCGTCCGATAGTGCTGACGGCCCTGGCAGCGGTGCTGGCGATGATCCCGCTGTCGCGTAGCGTGTTCTTCGGGCCGATGGCAGTGGCGATCATGGGCGGGTTGATTGTCGCCACGGCATTGACCCTATTGTTCCTGCCGGCCCTGTATGCTGCGTGGTTCCGAGTGAGGAAGGGTGACGTGTAAGCATGCTGGCCACAGTTTTGAGTTTGATGTTGTTACTGTCTGCCCCCGGGCCGACTAACACATTGCTTTTTCGCGCCGGTGTGCTCTTCGGATTTCGGGGCGCATGGCGCTTGGTGCTGATTGAGTGCGCGGCTTATCTGCTGCAGGTGTCGTTGTGGGGGGCCGCCCTGATCCATTTCGCGTTCTATTCCCCATGGGTAATGCGGTGCGCGCAATGGGTTGCCGTCTCCTACTTACTCTACGTCTCGTATCAGCTTTGGCAGCGTAAAAGCGAAAACACCCGTTTAGACCGAGACGGTTTTTCAGGTCGCTATTTCTTTCTGATGACGTTGATGAACCCCAAGGGTTTATTGATTGCTTCATTCCTCGCGCCCGCCGATGCGTTCAGCAGTCCGCGAGGCTACTTGGCGTTTATGGTTGTGCTGGCCATGGTGATCGTGCCGGTTGGCGCGACCTGGTTACTGCTGGGCAGCCGTCTTGAACGACGCCGAGGAAACTGGCTGACACCCGTTGCCATCAATCGAGCCACTGCTGTGACGATTTGCTGTTTCGCGGCCGTTCTGCTGGGACGACTGGCAGATGAGCTGATCCACTGAGGTCTTGCTGTACGCTATTTGTGGACGCGTCAGGATATTTGAATACAGGCCAGAGGAACTGTTTACAAGCGAATTGCCACACATGGCTACCTGATCTGCAGGTGCTCTCTCATGTTGATGGGGCCGCTGCGGGATAAGGTTTCATTGAATTCGTGAGGAGTTGCCTATGCTTTTTCCTGTGTTCCTAGGCCCGCTTTCGTTGTTAGGGCTCAACTCGTTGTTTAATGAGGCGAAGAGGGGCGATAAGCATTGCCACTCGCACAAACCCGAACCTGCAAAGCCATGCGAAGACAACGCCAAGCCTTGCCAAAAAACTGCGACGATTGAGACCAAAATCACTTGGTGATGCAGTTGCGATACCAACGGTTTTTTTCGCTCGCTCAGTAATGCGAACGCCCCGACTGATCGGGGCGTTTGCATAAGTGCGGGGTTTGCTGACGCGTGCCTACAGTGCGCCGAATACTTTCTTCGCCAAACTGGTGGCAGCCGCCGCGGGATTCTTGCGAATCGTCTCTTCCTGTTGCGCAATCATCTTGAACAAACCATCCAGTGCCTGTTCGGTCACGTAGTTCTCGACATTAGCGCTCTTGGCATCCAAGGCGCCGAAGGCGGCGGCTTTGCCGGCCAGGGCGTTGTACTGCTGGGCTACGCCGACTTTGTCGGTGGCAGCCTTGACGATCGGCAGGAACTTAGCGCGAATGGCTTCGCGACTGCTTTTGTCCAGGTACTGAGTGGCCGAATCCTGGCCGCCGCTGAGGATGCCCTTGGCGTCGGTCACGCTCATGTTTTTCACAGCGTTTACCAGAATCGGCTGGGCTTGGGTCACAGCCGTTTCAGCCGCTTTGTTCATGCTGGTTTCCAGTTGGGTGACCTGATCACCCATGCCGAACATCTTCAGCTTGTCCGCGACTTTGCCCAACTTGCCCGGCAGGCCGATCTTGACCTCCGGGTTGTTGCTGAAACCGCCGGGTACGCCCAGTTGTTTCACAGCGATCTGGGCACCTTGGGTCAGTGCATCCTTGAGTCCGCCGGTGGCGTCGCCCTGGGACAGGCTGCCCAGGTCCAGGGCCATAGCGTTGGCGCCGAGCAGCAGGCCGGCACACAGGGCAGTGAAGCGAAGGGATTTACGGAGCATGGGCGCTTCCTTATGTTCGATGTTCGAAATCAGGGGGCTACGGCGTTGACGCGCACGCGCAGCGGCTGGGCGTCCTGGCCGTCGAGCCGCACGGTGTGGCGATCAGTGGTGATGAACAGTAGCTTGCCCTCCAGCTCGATGCGAGCACTCACCGCGTAACTGTGGCCGGGCTTGACCTGTGCCGGGTCGTAACTCAGGTGGAACGGCAGGGGCACCTGGCCTTTGACCGGGCCTTTCTGTTCGGCCAGAACCACGGCGGGAGCGTCCGCCAGGGACACGTCCTGCAGGCTCACGCTCAACGTGGCCGCAGGGGGCAGGGCGATGCGTTGCAGGTAGAACACTTCGCCGTCGAGGCTGGCCTTGGGCGCGGGACTCATGGATTGGCAGGCTCCGAGCAGGGTGGTGAGGCCCAGGAGAATGATCTTTTTCATGGTGCAGCTCCTTTTCAACGGGGCCGGAGGCTCTCCGGCCCTTATTCAATCTAGCGGCTTTCTTCTGGTTCCACCGGCGCATCACCCGCACCGTCCACCCGGTGCAAGGCCACCTGGCGGATCGACAGGCGAATCTCGGCCGGCAACACGCGCTTGGCCGCGCCTTCGGCCAGTTCACCGAGCAGGTCGTGGTAGCTCAATTTGCCGGCCTCATCGCGGCGCAGCACATCTTGCTCCAGCAACGTCTGAATAAAATGTCGGAAAAGACTCTTATCGAAGAACTCCGGGGCATTGAGCCCATGCAGGATCGACAGGCGCTGGGCCATGATCGTGCACAGGTCTTCCAGCTCCTCGGCGCTGATGCTGTTCTGGCCGCTGTTGAGCAACAGCGAGATCGCCATATAGAAGCGTTGCAGGGTCTGGGCGATGCTCTTGGACAGCAGCGTCAGCAGCACAAAGTGTCGCGAGCTGGGGGCCGGGCGCAGGTACACATCTTTCTCGAAGCGCAGCAGGCCCTGTTCGACGAACGCCTCCAGCCACTGGTCGATCACGTTGTCCAGATCGTCCAGGGACCAGCGGATAAACAGTTCCGATTGCAGGTACGGGTACAGCGCGTGGGTATAGCGCAGGATCTGTTCGCGGCTCATGCGCGAGCTGCTCTGGAAGAAGCTCGCCAGCAGCGCGGGCAGGGCGAAGATGTGAAGTACGTTGTTGCGGTAGTAAGTCATCAGAACGGCGTTCTGTTCGTCCAGGTACAAAATCTTGCCCAGGGCGTCGCTCTGTTCCGACAACAGCTTCATATCTTTGACGTGCTGGATCAGCGCCATGCCATCGCCTTCCGGCACGGTGGTATGGGGCGAGTACGGCACGCGGCGCAATAGCGTCAGGTACAAGTCCAGCTGACGGGCCATGGCCTGTTCATCCAGGGCCAGGCGCGTGGTGGACAGCAGTGCCAGGGCCACCAGATTCACCGGGTTCACGGCGGCGGCTTCGTTCAAGTGGCGAGCCACTTGTTCGCCCAGGCGATGGGTGGTTTGGTTGAGCCACGCCGGCTTGTAGTTCGGGCCCAGGTCCTGGGCGCGCCAGTCCGGTTGCTCGGCGTCTAGGAATTCCGCCAGCTTGATCGGCTCGCCGAAGTTCACCGCGACCTGGCCGAAGCGCTGCTTGAGGGCGCCGACCACTTTGAAAATATCGAAGATCGACTCTTTTTTCTTGCTCGCCCCGCGCAGTTCGCCGAGGTAGGTGCGGCCTTCGAGCACGCGCTCATAACCGATGTACACCGGCACGAACACGATCGGCATACGCGAAGAGCGCAGGAAACTGCGCAATGTGATCGCCAGCATTCCGGTCTTGGGTTGCAACATGCGCCCGGTGCGCGAGCGTCCGCCTTCGACGAAATACTCCACCGGGAAGCCCTTGGTGAACAGCGTATGCAGATACTCGTTGAACACAGCGGTGTACAGCGGGTTGCCCTTGAAGGTGCGGCGCATGAAAAATGCACCGCCACGGCGCAGCAGGCTACCGATTACTGGCATGTTCAGGTTGATACCGGCGGCGATATGCGGCGGCGTCAGACCGTTCTTGAACAGTAGGTAGGACAACAGCAGGTAGTCGATATGGCTGCGGTGGCACGGGACGTAGATCACCTCGTAACCCTGGGCAACCTGCTGCACACCTTCGATGTTATTGACCTTGATGCCGTCGTAGATCTTGTTCCAGAACCAGCTCAGCACCACTTCCAGAAACCGGATCGCGGTGTAGGTATAGTCCGAGGCGATTTCGTTGCCGTAGCGCAGGGCCTGGGCCTTGGCTTTTTCCGGGCTGATTTTTTCGCGTTCGGCTTCGTCGGCGATGGCCTGGCGCACCAGCGGCATGTTGACCAGGCCCTTCACCAGGTTGCGGCGGTGGGACAGGTCGGGGCCGATCACCGCAGTCTTCAGGTTACGAAAGTGCACACGCAGGATGCGCTGGGCCATGCGCACGGTGCGTTCGTGGCCTTTATTGTGCTCGATCAATTCACGCAGGTTGATAGGCGCGGAGAATTGCACGCGAGTCTTGCGCCCCAGGATCAGGATGCTCAACAGCCGGCGCAGACGCCCGGTGACCGCCCAACTGTCGGCGAACAGCAGCTTCCATGGGCTGGACTCGCTCTCGGGGGACTGGCCCCAGAACACGCTGACCGGAATGATTTGTGCATTGTCTTCGGCGTGCTCGCTGAGGGTGTTGACCAGGCGGGTCAGGGTCGGCGGCGCACCGCGCTTGTCCTGGCGGCCCAGCCAATCCGGTTCCGGCGTGAGGTAGAAGAACGCCGCCGGCTCCATCAGTGGGCCTACCGACACCGGCAACACCGGGCGCGGCAGGCCGGCCTTGGTGCACTCGGCGTCGACCACCGCCAGTTCGGTGAGGGAGGGTGATTGCAGGACGTAAAACACCGGCCGGCTGCGGTCCAGGTTGAGGGTTAGGGACGACTGGTTGATCGTCTCCGAGCGAACCCAGAGGTACAACAGTCGGCGCAAGGTGCCGAACACCAGACGGCGGAACGGGGAGCGGGTCATAGGCGAGCTGCTTCAAGTGGGAAAAAACCGAGCAGGCGCTCGGGCGGGTAGTGTGCCGTATTCGCCGAAAATCGGCAAAAAAGCAGCGATGTAAACTTGAGTTGAACGCTTTTGAGCCTGCCATATACTCGGCAGTTCAACGCGTACCGGCTCAATAATAAAAACCGAAGTGGGAGTAAACAGATGGCAACGCGCGAAACCGGCAATGTGAAGTGGTTCAACGATGCAAAGGGCTATGGCTTTATCCAGCGTGAAGATGGCAAGGATGTGTTTGTGCACTACCGCGCCATTCGCGGTGAAGGCCACCGCTCCCTGGCCGAGGGCCAGCAGGTGGAATACGCCGTGGTGAGCGGCGAGAAGGGCTTGCAGGCCGAGGATGTGGTCGGCCTATAGGCTGAGTGGCAGGTTTAAGCGGCAAGCTACAAGCGCTTTGGCTTGCAGCTTGCCGCTTGCAGCTTGAAGCTGCTTTTCAACCCGTCCTCCAAGTAATCTGCTCTTCGCCGTCTGCGCTGATGCGAATCCAGATGTCGGCACTTTCTTCACCTTCTTCCTCGACCCACGTGCCCGGCGCGCAGCGCACTTCAACGTTCAGCGCGGCAAATGCGGCGCGGGCGCAGGCGATGTCGTCGTCCCATGGGGTCTGGTCGCTTTCCAGGTACAGGCTGTTCCACTTGCCGACGGCCTTGGGCAGCCAGGTGACAGGCACGTTGCCGGCCTTGCACTTGTAGGTCTGGCCTTTCTGGACCCAGTCGCTGCATGGCCCCAGGGCCGCGCCCAGCCAGGCGGCGATGGCTTTGTGGTCGACGTCGGCGTCCTTCAGGTAAATCTCGATATCGGGTTGGCGCATGGATGTTCCTCGTTGCGGGATTCGAAAATCCATTCGCGAAAATAAAGTCGGTTATTGAAGTACGAAATAATCGTAGCGCATCGACACCGTGACCTTCAGCGGCTCGGCCGCCTCGATCACTTCGGCGCGGCGCTCGGCACTGGCCCGCCAGCCATGGGGCGTCATGGCCAGCAGGTTGGCGCGGTCCTTGGGATCGGCCAGGCTCAGTGTGAATTCCAGGATCTCGCTGTGCGCCAGGCTCATGCCCGACGGCACCAGGGCCAGGTGCTTGTCGTCGGTGTATTCGCGCACTTCGTCGTACAGACGTTCACGCAGCTCCATCAGGTGACCACTGGTAGGACCGACCTTCATCAAGCCGCCGCCAGGGCTTAGCAGGCGCTTGGCTTCCTGCCAGTCCAACGGGCTGAATACGCTGGCCAGGAACTGGCAACTGGCGTCGGCCAACGGCACGCGGGCCATGCTGGCGATCAACCAGGTCAGCGCCGGGTTGCGCTTGCACGCACGTTTGACCGCTTCCTTGGAGATATCCAGCGCGTAGCCGTCGGCATGGGGCAGGGCCTCGGCGATTTGCGCGGTGTAGTAGCCCTCGCCACAGCCGATGTCCACCCAGCGCTGCGGCGCACGGTCTGCGGCCAGTTCGGCCAGGCGTTTGGCCACCGGGGCGTAGTGCCCGGCGTTGAGGAAGTCGCGACGCGCCTCGACCATGGCCAGGTTGTCACCCGGGTCACGGCTGTTCTTGTGCTGTACCGGCAACAGGTTCAGGTAACCCTGGCGTGCCCGGTCGAAACGGTGCCCGGCCGGGCACGCCACGCCATTGTCCACCGCGTTGAGCGGGGCGCTGCAAAGGGGGCAGGCGAGCATCAGGCGAGCAACTTGATCAGGGTCTGATAATAGATTTCGGTCAGCACATCGAGGTCGCTGGCCAGAATGCGCTCATTGACCTGGTGGATGGTCGCGTTGACCGGCCCCAGCTCGACCACTTGGGTGCCGAGGGTCGCAATGAAGCGGCCATCGGAAGTGCCGCCGCTGGTGGACGCCTGGGTCTCGCGACCGGTGACTGCCTTGATGCTGGCCGATACGGCATCGAGCAGGGCGCCCGGTTCGGTCAGGAACGGCAGACCCGACAGCGCCCATTCCACGTGCCAGTCCAGGCCGTGCTTGTCGAGAATCTGCGCAACGCGATGCTGTAGACCCTCCACGGTGGACTCGGTGGAGAAACGGAAATTGAACACCGCCGTCAGCTCGCCGGGAATCACGTTGGTGGCGCCGGTGCCGGAATTGAGGTTGGAAATCTGGAAACTGGTGGGCGGGAAAAACGCGTTGCCGTCATCCCAATGCTCGGCGGCCAGTTCGGCCAGGGCCGGCGCGGCCAGGTGGATCGGGTTCTTCGCCAGGTGCGGATAGGCCACGTGGCCTTGCACGCCGCGCACGGTCAGGGTCGCGCCGAGGGAGCCGCGACGGCCGTTCTTGACCACATCGCCGACCAGCGTGGTGCTTGACGGTTCGCCGACGATGCACCAGTCCAGGCGCTCCTTGCGCGCTGCCAGGCGTTCGATCACGGCTTTGGTGCCGTGGTGTGCCGGGCCTTCTTCATCGCTGGTGATCAGGAAGGCCACCGAACCCTTGTGGTCCGGGTAATCGGCGACGAAGCGCTCGGACGCTACCAACATCGCCGCCAGGCTGCCTTTCATGTCGGCTGCACCACGCCCGCAGAGCATGCCGTTTTCGTCGATCAAGGCGTCGAACGGGTCGTTCTGCCAGGCCTGCACCGGGCCGGTCGGGACCACGTCGGTGTGGCCTGCGAAGCACAGCACTGGGCCTTCATGCTTACCGTGGGTGGCCCAGAAATTGTCCACGTCTTCGATGCGCATCGGCTCAAGTTTGAAGCCGGCGTCGCCCAGGCGCTGCATCATCAGCTTCTGGCAATCGGCGTCGATCGGCGTCACCGAGGGGCGGCGGATCAGGTCGATGGCAAGTTGAAGGGTGGGCGAAAGGTCGGCATGGGCCGTCATGGGAAAACTCCGGAAAGCATGTTTGGAAGAGCAGGGCGGGCAGACAAAACGGCCGTTATCTTATAGCAAAACGGCGGCCAGAGGCCGCCGTTTAGTGCATTGCGCAAGTTTTTACGCGGTCGGAGCGGGCTGTGGCGCCGGCGCCGGTTTCGGCAGCGACGACAAGAACGCCATGATCAGCGCCGCCACGTACGGCAGGGACTGCACCAGCAGCATCACCACCCAGAAGCGCATGTCATTGCTCGGCAGGCCCTGCACCAGGTAGATCCCCAGCGCGGCGCCCCACAACAACAGCATGATGAACATTTCTTCGCGGGCTTCGGAAATCGCGACCCAGAAGCCGTGGTTATCCGCGTTTTTCGGTGTACGAAAGAACGGAATACTGGTGGTGAAGAAGCCATACAGCACCGCCTTGGCGATGGTGTGGGACAACGCCAGCCCGGCCAGGGCCGCGCAGAACGCGTCCTTGAGGTTCACGCCCACCGCACGGCGGTACAGGAAGATGATCTTGCCCACCTTAAACACGAACAGCGCCAACGGCGGAATCGCGAAAATCAGCAATGGCGGGTCGACCCGGGTCGGTACGATGATCATCGCCGCCGACCACAACAGCGCGCCGACCGTAAAGAAGATGTTCATGCCGTCCGCCACCCAAGGCAACCAGCCCGCCAGGAAGTGATAGCGCTGGCCACGGGTCAGTTCGGTGTCCTTGCCGCGCAGCAGGCTGGCGGTGTGACGCTTGATGATCTGAATCGCGCCGTAGGCCCAGCGGAAGCGCTGCTTCTTGAAGTCGATAAAGGTATCCGGCATCAGACCTTTGCCGTAGCTGTCGTGGTAATACGCCGCCGACAGACCTTTCTCGAATACCCGTAGGCCCAGTTCGGCGTCTTCACAGATGCACCAGTCGGCCCAGCCCAGTTCTTCGAGCACCGAGCGGCGGGTCATGGTCATGGTGCCGTGCTGGATAATCGCGTCGCGGTCGTTGCGGGTCACCATGCCGATATGGAAGAAGCCTTTGTATTCCGCATAGCAGAGCTTCTTGAAGGTGCTTTCGTTCTGATCGCGATAATCCTGCGGCGACTGCACCACAGCGATTTTCGGGTCTGCGAAGTGCGGCACCATGTGCTTGAGCCAGTTGGGCGAGACGCAGTAGTCCGAGTCGATCACGGCGATCACTTCGGCGTCTTTGGCGGTGTGCGGAATCAGGTAGTTCAACGCACCGCCCTTGAAACCGGCCAGGGGCGCGACGTGGAAGAACTTGAAGCGCGGCCCGAGGGTGGCGCAATAGTCGCGCACCGGTTCCCACACGGCCGGGTCCTTGGTGTTGTTGTCGATGATCAGGACTTCGTAGTCCGGGTAATCGAGCGCGGCCAGGGCGTCGAGGGTCTGTTTGACCATCTCCGGCGGCTCGTTGTAGCACGGCACATGGATCGATACTTTTGGGCGGTAGTCCGAATCGCCGACCACCGGCAGGAATTCACGCCGACGCTTGTGGGTCCATACCGCTTCGGCCAGTTCGTGGGCTTCGGTCAACAACACGATGAACACGCCAAGGGCGCCGAGCGCCAGCAAAAAGCCCACGGTCAGGCTGAACCAGGTGCTGTATTGCTGGCTGTAGTCGTAGCCGATCCATACCAGCACCGAACCGCACAGGAACGCAATAAAGGTCAGGAACGTGCGGCCGCGCTGGCGCAGGGCCGAGCCGTCGATCATCAGCAGGGTCAGGGACAGCAGCGCCAGCACCACCGAACCGATAGCCAGCACGCGCCATTGCGGAATCGCCACCACCGGTCCTTCGAAGTTGAATTTCTGCTGGCGCGCGGCGTTGAACACGCCCCAATACGCACCGACCGAGCCTTCGTCGCTGGCCTTCCACGGCTGGTCGAACGCCTCGATCACAAAGTAGTTGTAGCCTTGGCGGTTGAGCTTGTTCACCAGCGTGCGCAGGTAAATGGCCTGGTCGGCCGGGGACGCGTCAGCCCCACCGCGCATGCGCCCGTTGCTCGGCCAGCCGACTTCCGACAGCAGCAGCGGCTTTTTCGGGAAGGTCTTCTTCAGATCCTTGGCGCGGTCGAGTACGAATTGGCCGGCCTTATCCACCGGAATATGTTCCCAATACGGCAGGATGTGCGCGGCGATCAGGTCGACGTGCTTGGCCAGTTGTGGATTGTGTTCCCAGATGTGCCATTGCTCGGAGGTGGTTACCGGTACTTTGACGGCAGCGCGCACACGGTCCAGCAGCACGATCAGCGCCTCGGGCGTGATTTCCTCACGGAACAACGCTTCGTTGCCCACCACCACGCGCACGACGCTGCGCGAGTTGTTGGCGATCTCGATGGCGCGCTGGATTTCGCGTTCGTTACGCTCCAGGTCCGGGCTGATCCAGATCCCCAGGGTCACCCGCAGGCCGAATTCTTCCGCCAGTTTGGGGATATCCCCCAGGGTGCCGTCGACCGAGTAGGTGCGGATGTTGTCCGTCAGCTTGCTCATGATCGCCAAGTCTTGACGCATCTGTTCGTCGGTGGGGTATTGGTCTTTCTGGGGGTACTGGCCTTGTTGGAACGGCGAGTAGGAAAAACCGGAGATTTGTTCAGGCCAGTTGGGGGCTGAGACCGGGCGATTGATCAGCGCCCAGAAACCGGTGAATAGCGCGGCAATTGCCAACACCACCACCAGGTTGAGTCCAAATTTACGCGATGCCATGGTTATGCGGGTTCCAAAGGGTGTGGAACGAAATGAGGTGCCGGGCTGCGCCGAACGGCGCGCATCCTACACCGGCCTTTCCCTGACCGTACAGCAAGCCGAGAAAAACCGGACATTGGGCAGCGAAAGTACATCTAAGTTCTTAACTTGTAGCTTGTAGCTTAAAACTTGTCGCTGCGTAGCCCTATAATGCGCGCCGGTTTTTGGGGTGATGGTCATGAGTACAGAAGATCCGCGGTTTGCAGGCGTTGCCCGCTTGTATGGCATTGAGGGCCTGGAACGCTTGAAAGCGGCCCATGTGGCGATCGTCGGCGTGGGCGGCGTGGGTTCCTGGGCGGCCGAAGCCATGGCCCGCTGCGGGGTGGGCGAAATTTCGCTGTTTGACCTGGACGATGTCTGCGTCAGCAACAGCAATCGCCAGTTGCACGCCTTGGACAGCACCGTGGGCAAGCCCAAGGTCGAGGTTATGGCCGAACGCCTGCGCGGCATCAACCCGGACTGCACCGTGCATGCGGTGGCGGACTTCGTCACCCGCGACACCATGGCCGAGTACATCACGCCCAACATCGATTGCGTGATCGACTGCATCGACGCCGTCAACGCCAAAGCCGCGCTGATTGCCTGGTGCAAGCGCCGCAAAATCCAGATCATCACCACTGGCGGTGCCGGCGGGCAGATCGACCCGACGCTGATCCAAGTCTGCGACTTGAACCGCACCTTCAACGACCCGCTGGCCTCCAAAGTCCGCTCCACGCTGCGCCGCGATTATGGGTTCTCCCGCACCGTGACTCGCCATTACAGCGTGCCGTGCGTGTTTTCCACCGAGCAACTGCGCTATCCCAAACCAGACGGCAGCATCTGTTTGCAGAAGAGTTTTGTCGGCGATGGCGTGAAGCTGGACTGCGCCGGAGGATTTGGCGCGGTGATGATGGTCACGGCCACCTTCGGCATGGTGGCCGCGACCAAAGCGGTGGACAAAATTGTGGCGGGAGTGCGCAGGCCCTCGGAGCGGGTCAAACCCACCTGAATCTCACGGCCTTGCACAAATCAAAATGTGGGAGGGGGCTTGCCCCCGATTGCAGGGTGTCAGGCACTGAATAACTGACTGACCCGCCGCTATCGGGGGCAAGTCCAATCCTCGCACCGGCCCTCTCACATTTAGTTCTGTGTCTGGCTTAGGGTTCGCATGCGCTGCAGGACTGCATTCAAGCCATTGCTGCGCGACGGCGACAGTTGGCGGGAAAGCCCGAGTTGATTGAACCAGTCGGGCAAGTCGACCCCCTGCAACTCAGCAGTCGATAACCCGTTGACTCGCGCCAGCAGCAGTGCCACCAACCCACGAATCATTCGCGCATCGCTGCTGGCGGCAAACTGCCAATGACCGTTCTCCAAACGGCCAACCAACCACACCAGGCTTTCACAGCCCTGCACCAGATTGGCGTCGACCCTATCTTCATCCGCCAAGGCCGGCAGCCTCTCGCCCCACTGCATCAGCATGCGCGCGCGTTGCTCCCAGCTGCCGACGGCTTGAAACGCTTCAAGCGCCTCTACGGCATCAACGGGCAGAGTCATCGCAGCATATCCAGCGCTTGGTCCAGGGCCTCGAAAAAGCGCTCCAGATCGTCGGAATCGTTGTACAGCGCCAGGGACACACGGATCGCCCCCGACAAGTGCATCGCCTTGAGTAGGGGCATTGCGCAGTGATGGCCGGCGCGTACGGCAATTCCTTGCTCGGTGAGCAAGTGCGCGAGGTCGGCGTTATGGATGCCGTCGACCACAAAGCTGACCAGCGCAACCTGCGGCGAACCCAGCACGCGCACGCCGTTGCGGGCCTTCAGGCCGCGCAGCAGGTAATCATGCAGAGCGGCTTCGTGGGCGAGAACCGCCTGTGGGTCCAGTGAACTGAGGTAGTCCAGGGTCGCGCCCAGGCCGATCACTCCCGCGATCGGCGGCGTTCCCGCTTCGAAACCCAGGGGCGCCGGGCGGAAACTGGCGCTGTGATAGTCCGCGTGCTGCACCATCTCGCCGCCCAATTGCCAGTGGCGCAAGTGGTGCAGGGCGTCATTGCGGCCAAACAACACGCCAACGCCGTCGGGGCCGTACAGTTTGTGGCTGGAGAATGCATAGAAATCACAGCCCAGGGCCTGCACATCATGCCGACCATGGACGATGCCTTGGGCTCCATCCACCACGGTCAGGGCGCCATGGGTCCGGGCCATCGCCAACAAGGTTTCCAGCGGTTGCCAGGCCCCCAGTACATTGGATAACTGGCTCACCGCCAGCAGGCGCGTGCGGGGGCCGATCAGTCCGACTGCGGCTTCAACATCGATCACGCCGTCGGCATTGAGCGGCAATACCACCAACTCCAAGCCGCGACGTTTGGCCAGTTGCTGCCACGGCAGCAGATTGGCGTGGTGTTCCAAGGCGCTGATGACGATCTCATCGCCCGTTGTGAATAAGTGCTCAAGGCCATAGGCCAAGAGGTTCAGCGCAGACGTCGCGCCATGGGTAAACACTATTTGCCCGCTATCACCTGCGTTCAACCACTGTGCAACCTTGCTGCGGCTGTCTTCGAAAGCCTGGGTCGCATGGGCGCCGGGCAAGTGTTGGGCGCGGTGCACATTGGCTGCGCCATTGGCGTAGTAATGGCTGATCGCATCCAGCAGCGCCTGGGGTTTTTGAGTGGTGGCGGCGTTGTCCAGATAGGTCTGGTCCTGCCGTTGCAGGGTGGCGATGGCCGGGAAATCGGCGCGCCAGGGGGAGGGCACAAGCATGATGATCAAGACTCGTATAAGCGGGCCGCACCGCGAAGGCGCGGCCCACTAGTGGCATCGAGTGGCTGCTTAGTTGTGAGCGTGCAGCGCTTCGTTCAGTTCGATGGCCGATTTGTGGGTTTTGCACTCCACGGCACCGGTCTCGGAGTTACGACGGAACAGCAGGTCCGGTTGGCCGGCCAGCTCGCGTGCCTTGACCACTTTGACCAGTTGGTTCTGCTCGTCGAGCAGGGCGACTTTGGTTCCGGCGGTCACGTACAGGCCCGACTCCACGGTGTTGCGGTCGCCCAATGGGATACCGATACCGGCGTTGGCGCCGATCAGGCAGCCTTCGCCGACCTTGATCACAATGTTGCCGCCGCCCGACAGGGTGCCCATGGTGGAGCAACCGCCGCCCAGGTCCGAGCCCTTGCCGACGAATACGCCGGCCGACACGCGGCCTTCGATCATGCCCGGGCCTTCGGTGCCGGCGTTGAAGTTGACGAAGCCTTCGTGCATCACGGTGGTGCCTTCGCCCACGTAGGCGCCCAGGCGCAGGCGCGCGGCGTCAGCGATACGCACACCGGCTGGCACCACGTAATCGGTCATTTTCGGGAACTTGTCCACCGAGAACACTTCCAGCAGCTCGCCACGCAGGCGCGCTTCCAGTTGGCGCTCGGCCAATTCGCTGATGTCGATCGCGCCCTGGCTGGTCCAGGCCACGTTCGGCAGTTGCGGGAACACGCCGGCCAGGCTCAGGCCGTGGGGCTTGACCAGGCGATGGGACAACAGGTGCAACTTGAGGTAGGCCTCAGGCGTGGAGGTCAGTGCGGCGTCTTCGGCTAGCAGGGTGGCGACCAGCGGCGTATGGCTTTCGGCCAGACGGCTGAGCAGCGCGGCCTGGGTCGCGTCGACGCCCTTGAGTGCGTCCGCCAGTTGCAGGGCCTGGGTGACGGTGAAGGTGATGGCTTGGTTGCCTTCGCTGTAACCGAGGATCGGTGCGATGGCCGCGACGATTTCAGCCGACGGGTTGAGCAAGGGGTGTGCGTAGAACACTTCCAGCCAAGCGCCTTGGCGGTTCTGAGTGCCGACGCCGAAGCCCAGGCTGAACAGGGAATGGGACATGCTGTTACCTCTACAAAAATAAAAGGGCTGGCCTACTTGAGGGCCGCCGAATAAATGTCTGGCTTGAAGCCAATCAGGGTTCTGTCTCCGAGATCCAGCACCGGGCGCTTGATCATCGAGGGTTGCGCGAGCATCAATTCAATGGCTTTCGACTGATCGAGATCGGCTTTGCGTTCGTCTTCGAGTTTGCGAAAGGTGGTGCCCGCGCGGTTCAACACCACTTGCCAACCGTGCTCGTTGCACCATTGGGTCAAGTGTTCACGGTCGATACCGGCCGTTTTGTAGTCATGGAACTCATAATTCACGGCGTGCTCATCGAGCCAGGTACGTGCCTTTTTCATGGTGTCGCAGGCTTTGATACCGAAAAGGTGCAACGTTTTGCTTGAAGCGGTCAAGGAATTGCCCCCCTCTGATCCGATGGAGTGTGCTGATGAAAGTCAAAGGTCTGGGATTATGCCACGCCCAGCGCATTTGGGTGCCGCTCGTCAGCACCGTGCGACTTTTGTGCAAAAGCCATCGCGCAGCATAGGCGGCTAATATGGCACTTCAACGGCGAGTTGTTGCCTGATGTGTGTCGTTGCGAGTCGATTGTCCGGGAACCCCGCCTTATGCAAACCGCCTACACCGTTCTTATCCTGCTGATGCTGGTCAGTGCTTCGCGCCTGGTCGGGCGTGTTATTCCCCTACCGTTGCCCTTGGTGCAGATTGCCGCCGGCGCTTTGCTGGCCTGGCCCACGTTGGGGCTGCATGTAGCCCTGGACCCGGAGTTGTTTCTGTTTCTGTTCCTGCCGCCACTGCTGTTTTCCGATGGTTGGCGCATGCCCAAACGTGAATTGTGGCGCCTGCGCGGCCCGATCCTGACGCTGGCAGTGGGGCTGGTGCTGTTTACCGTGGTCGGCGCCGGTTACTTCATCCACTGGATATTGCCTACGATCCCGCTGCCGGTGGCCTTCGCCCTGGCGGCCGTGTTGTCGCCGACGGACGCCGTGGCGGTGTCGGCCATTTCCCAGAATCGGTTGCCGACCCCGCTGATGCACATGCTGCAGGGCGAGGCCTTGATGAATGACGCGTCGGGCCTGGTGACCTTCAAGTTCGCCCTGGCAGCGGCGTTGACCGGGATTTTTTCCCTGGCGGATGCCAGCCTGACCTTCGTGCTGGTCGCCCTTGGTGGCTTGGCGGTGGGCGTCGCTTTGAGCTGGGTGGTCGGTCGGTTGCGGGCTTGGATGATCGCGCGGGGCTGGGACGATCCCGCGACCCATGTGGTGTTTATGTTGCTGTTGCCATTCGCCGCCTATGTGCTGGCCGAACGCCTGGGGGCGTCGGGGATTTTGTCTGCGGTAGCGGCAGGGATGATGCAAAGCTGGCTCGACCTGCTGCCGCGCCAGACCAGCACGCGCCTACTCAACCGCAGCGTGTGGTCGTTGCTGGAGTTCGCCTTTAATGGCCTGATTTTCCTGCTGTTGGGCCTTCAGTTACCCGACATCGTCAAGGCTGTGGTGAGTCATGAGTCGACGCTGTGGCCTACCTTGCTGTATCGCTGCCTGGACGTGATCGCGATCTTTCTGGTGCTGGTGGTTTTGCGCTTTATCTGGGTGCAAAGCATCTGGCGCCTGTCGGGCCTGTTGCGGCGCTTGCGTGGGAAAAGTGAACTGACATTGGTACCGACTGCCCGGTCCTGCTGGTTGTTGACCGTCGGCGGTGTCCGCGGTGCCGTGACCTTGGCCGGTGTGATGTCGGTGCCGCTGCTGCTGGCGCCGGGCAAGGATTTCCCCGAGCGCGACCTGCTGATCTTCATTGCTGCCGGCGTGATTCTGCTGTCGCTGATCGCTGCCTGTATTGCGTTGCCGCTTTTATTAAAGGGCATCGAAAAAAGCCCGGACGAAAAACGCCACAAGGAAGTGCGCGAAGCGTGGAAAAAGACGGCCGTGGCTGCGATCCACGCCCTTGAGGCCGAGGAGCCGCCCGAGAGCGAGAGCCAGGACGCTACTCAAGCCGCATTGGCCACCGAGCTTAAAGCGCGCCTGATGTCGGAATATCGTCATCAGTTGGAGGTATTCAATGATTCGGCCGAAGCTCAAGCGCTGGCGCAGCAGATGGACCTGCTGGAGCGAAAATTACGCCTCAAGGCCCTTCGAGCCCAGCGTCTGGAGTTATACAGTTTGAGCCGTCATCACCAAATTGGTGATGACGTTTTGAGGGAAGTGTTGGCGGAACTGGACATGAGTGAAGCGAACCTGGGGCCGGTGAAGTAAGTGCTATCACTGCCCATTGGCTTGGAATACTGAGCATTGGGTGCCCGAAGGATTGCCATCCCTCGGGCTCTCGATGCGTCTGGCTTAACGACGGCGCTGAATGAAATCGCGAATCCGCTCCGCTGCCTCCACGCACTCGGCCAGCGGCGCAACCAGCGCCAGGCGCACTCGACCGGCCCCAGGGTTGACCCCGTCCACTTCTCGCGACAGGTACGAGCCCGGCACCACCGTCACATGTTCTTCCACGAACAGGTCGCGGCAGAACGCAGCGTCGTCACCCTGCACATTCGGCCATAGGTAGAACCCGCCGTCCGGCGCCTGCACGTCCAGTACCGGCTGGAGAATGGCTAACACGGCTTCGAACTTTTCGCGGTACAGGTCACGGTTGGCCAGCACATGGGCCTCGTCCTGCCACGCAGCGATGCTGGCGAGCTGGGTTTGCACTGGCATTGCGCAGCCATGATAGGTGCGATACAGCAGGAAACCTTTGAGGATATCGGCGTCACCGGCCACGAAGCCGGAGCGCAGCCCCGGCAGGTTGGAGCGCTTGGACAGGCTGTGGAACACCACGCAACGCTTGAAGTCCTGGCGACCCAGTTCCACGCAGGCACTGAGCAGGCCCGGCGGCGGGGTTTGCTCGTCGAAATACAGCTCGCTGTAGCACTCGTCGGCGGCGATCACGAAATCATATTCGTCGGCCAGGGCGATGAGTTTTTTCAGGGTCTGGACTGGAATCAGCGCGCCGGTCGGGTTGCCCGGGGAGCACAGAAACAGGATCTGGCAGCGTTTCCAGATATCCGGCGAAACCGCGTCGAAGTCTGGGTTGAAGCCATTGCTGTCCAGGCACGGCAGGTAGTGCGGCTTGGCCCCGGCGAGGAACGCGGCGCCTTCATAGATCTGGTAGAACGGGTTCGGGCTCACCACCAGTGCGTCGTCACTGCGATTGACCACGGTTTGGGTGAAGGCAAACAAGGCTTCCCGCGTACCGTTGACCGGCAAAATAGTGCGTGCCGGATCGAGCCACCCCTTGGGTACATTGAAGCGCCGCTCGCACCAGGCGCCGATGGCCTCGCGCAAGGCGGGAATGCCTAGGGTGGTCGGGTACACCGCCATCTGGTCGAGGTTATTAGCCAGGGCGTCGGCCACGAACTGCGGGGATTTGTGCTTGGGCTCGCCAATGGACAGCGCAATCGGGCGCTTCGCCGGGTTCGGTGTCACGCTGCCCAGCAGGGCGCGCAACTTTTCGAACGGGTAGGGTTGGAGCTGGTTCAGGGCGTTGTTCATCGGTGGATCTCGTGCAAGGCGTTAAAAACGGCGAAGGGGGCGGTGGGCCGCCCCTGGTATCAAATCGTCAGGCGCGTCAGTTCAACGCCCGGCTCCTGGGGCACGCTCAACTGTTGGACGATGGCTTCCTGCAAGCGTCGGCACAGCTCGGGGTCGGATAACGGTTGGTTGTCGGCATCGGTAATGAAGAACACGTCCTCCACGCGCTCGCCCAGGGTCGCAATCTTGGCGTTCTGCAACGACAGGTCGAACTCCAGGAAAATCCCGCCGATGCGCGCCAGTAGGCCCGGACGGTCCGGCGCGCTCAGTTCCAGCACGGTGACTGGGCGCTGGGCATCGTTGGAGATGGTGACCTGGGGCGCGAAGGCGAAGTGCTTGAGCTGGCGCGGGACCCGACGCTGGATGATGGTGGGGTAATCGTCGGGGTTGCGCAGGGCTTCGGTAAGGCCTTCGCGGATTTTCTTCACCCGCGCCGGATTGTCGCCGATCGAGTCGCCATCGGTGTCGAGCACGATGTAGGTGTCGAGGGTGAACTGGCTGCTGGAAGTGATCACCCGCGCGTCGTGGATGTTCAGGTTGAGCTGGTCCATGGCGGCCACGGTCACGGCGAAGAAGTCGTGCTGGTCCGGTGCATAGATGAAAATCTGCGTGCCGCCCTCGAACTCGCGCTGGGTGGTTTCCTTGATCAACACCAGCGGGCCGCCATCGGCAGGCTGCTGCAAAATGGCGTCGGTGTGCCAGGCGACATCGCCGGCGGTGTGGCGCAGGAAGTAATCGTCCCCCAACTGCGACCACAGTTGCTCGACATCGTCCGGGTCGTTGCCGCCGCGTACGAGGATGTCCAGGGCCGCACTTTGGGTGCGGCGGATCTGCTCTTCGCGGTCCACTGGGTTTTCCAGGCCACGGCGCAGGGCGCGCTTGGTCTCGGTGTACAGCTGACGCAGCAGGCTGGCGCGCCATGAATTCCACAGAGTGGGGTTGGTGGCGTTGATATCGGAGACGGTGAGCACGTACAGGTAGTCGAGGCGGGTTTCATCGTCGACCACCTGGGCGAAATCATGGATCACCTGCGGATCGGACAAGTCCTTGCGCTGGGCAGTGGTCGACATCACCAGGTGGTTCTGCACCAGCCAGACAATCAGGCGGCTGTCCCACAACGGCAATTGGTGACGCTGGCAAAACGCCTCGGCATCGACGGCGCCGATTTCCGAGTGATCGCCGTGCCGGCCCTTGCCGATGTCGTGGTACAGCCCGGCCAGGTAGATCAGCTCAGGCTTGGGCAGTTTGGCCATCAACTTACTGGCCAGCGGGAATTTTTCCGATACCTGGGTGTACTGCAACTTACGCAGATGTTTGATCAGGTTCAGGGTGTGCGCATCGACGGTATAGATATGAAACAGGTCGTGCTGCATTTGCCCGACGATAAAACCGAACTCCGGTAAATAGCGCCCGAGGATGCCGTAACGGTTCATGCGGCGCAGGTTGCGGTGGATGCCGATCTTGCATTTGAACAGCTCGATGAACAGGCTGGTGTTGCGGATATCGTTGCGGAAGTCTTCGTCGATCAGGTAGCGGTTTTCCCGCAGCAGGCGAATGGTGTCGGCGCGCACGCCTTTGATTTCCGGCTGCTGGGCCATCAGCACGAAGATTTCCAGCATCGCGAACGGCGTGCGGCGGAACACATTGTCGCTGCGTGCTTCGATATAACCGTCGTGCAACTGGAAGCGCGCATTGATCGGTTGCGGCGGCGCTTCGTCTTCGGGGGCCAGGATCACCTCTTCGAAGTGCTGAATGATCAGGTCGCTCAGCTGCGCAATGCTCATGACCACGCGGTAGTACTGCTGCATGAAGCTTTCGATACTGGTCTTGGCGTCTTCGCCTTCAAACCCCAGCAGCGAGGCGATGGAGCGCTGATGGTCGAACAGCAAACGATCTTCGGCGCGCCCGGCAAGCATGTGCAGGGCGTAGCGCACTTTCCACAGGAACTCCTGGGAGGAGGCCAGCAGCGCATTCTCGCTTTCCACCAGGAAGCCTTCGCCGGCCAGGGCGCGCAGGTTCAGGGTGCCGTATTCGCGACGGGCCACCCACAGAATGGTCTGGATGTCCCGCAGCCCTCCGGGTGAACCCTTGACGTTGGGTTCCAGGTTGTACTCGGTGTCGTTGTACTTGTGATGCCGGGCTTTCTGCTCGGCGCGCTTGGCCAGGAAGAAATCCTTGCTCGGCCACATGTGCGCCGTGCTGGTGACGTCGAGCATGCGCTGGCGCAGGCGCTCGGGGCCGGCGATGGTGCGGCTTTCCATGAGGTTGGTGATCACGGTGAGGTCGGCACGGGCCTCTTCGGCGCATTCGTCCACCGACCGTACGCTCTGGCCGACTTCCAGGCCGATATCCCACAACAGTGTGAGAAAACGCTCGATGGAGTCGCGAAAGATCTCATGGTCTGCGCTGTCCAGCAGGATCAGCAGGTCGATGTCGGAGTAGGGGTGCAATTCGCCGCGACCGTAGCCGCCGACCGCCACCAGGGCGATGTCGGCGTCAGTGCTCCAGGTGAACTGTTCCCAGGCCTTTTGCAGGATGTTATCGACGAACCAGGCGCGGTCCTCGATCAGCCGGCGGATATCCCGGCCCTTGCGAAAGCGCTCATCGAGCACCTCGCGGGCTTGGCGAATGGCTTTTTTGAACGCGGCGATAGGGCTCGACTTCAGTGCCAGCTCGGCCTGGAACTGGCCACGGTCGAAGAGTTCGGGATCCACCTGGGGCATCGATCGGCTTTCCTTTCTATCTATGAGTCAGTCACAACACCGTTTGGGAAAACCAACGCAGCCTTGAATTACGCCGACACGCGCGGGATGGTGTCGTCCGAGCGCAGGGTGAAGATCTCGTAGCCGGTTTCGGTGACCAGTAGTGTGTGTTCCCACTGGGCCGAAAGCTTGCGGTCTTTGGTAATAGCGGTCCAGCCGTCGCCCAGCACCTTGGTGTCGGCCTTGCCCTGGTTGATCATCGGCTCGATGGTGAAGGTCATGCCGGCCTTGAGTTCCATGCCAGTGCCAGCGCGGCCGTAGTGCAGGATCTGCGGTTCTTCGTGGAACACCTTGCCGATGCCGTGGCCACAGAACTCGCGAACCACCGAAAAGCCGTTCTTTTCAGCGTGCTTCTGGATCACTTCGCCGATGTCGCCCAGGCGGCAGCCAGGTTTGACGATCTCGATGGCTTTGTACATGCATTCCTGGGTGACCTGGGACAGGCGCTCGGCCCAGACCGGCACGGTGCCGACGTGGAACATGCGGCTGGTATCGCCGTGATAGCCATCCTTGATCACGGTGACGTCGATGTTCAGCGTGTCGCCGTCCTTGAGCGGCTTGTCGCCTGGGATGCCGTGGCAGACCACATGGTTGATCGATGTGCAGATCGACTTGGGAAAGCCTTTGTAGTTGAGCGGGGCAGGGATAGCCTTTTGCACATTGACGATGTAGTCATGGCAGATTCGGTCGAGTTCTTCGGTGGTGACGCCGGGCTTGACGTGTTCGGCAATCATTTCCAGCACATCGGCCGCCAGTTTGCCGGCAACGCGCATGCCGGCGATGTCTTCGGCGGTTTTCAAAGTAACGGTCATACAGGCTCTCTCTAGCGCGAGGCGCTGAAATCAAAACGGTTTACGGGTGTGCGACAAAAGGTTACAGAATTCGCACAAGCCCTGAAAAACGCGATTCTAACAGACGATGCTCTCAAGTCATGAGGGTCTGACGATCGCTTCTCTCTATAGGGTGAGGGTATCCGGACTCAATTCAAAGGGTTGCGCGAGTGGCCTTCAAGGCAGTTGTGATTGCAGGTTTCGTTTTCGCCCTTCGTGTGGTATAAAATGCGCCGCTTTCCGGGGATACCCCGAAAAGCTTAAATCCACACACGTGTCGACACGATGACCTGGGTGCCGGAGGCCTTGATGCCGCTGGTTGGTCATTGGGATACGTGGAGGCCAAACCCGACTTATTAAGGAACTATCATGTCCCAAGTCAACATGCGCGATATGCTGAAGGCCGGTGTGCACTTCGGTCACCAGACCCGTTACTGGAACCCGAAAATGGGTAAATACATTTTCGGCGCGCGTAACAAGATCCACATCATCAACCTTGAAAAAACCCTGCCAATGTTCAACGAAGCGCTGACTTTCGTAGAGCGTCTGGCCCAGGGCAAAAACAAGATTCTGTTCGTCGGTACCAAGCGTTCCGCTGGCAAGATCGTTGCTGAAGAAGCAGCACGTTGCGGTTCGCCGTACGTCGACCACCGCTGGTTGGGCGGCATGCTGACCAACTTCAAAACCATCCGTGCTTCCATCAAGCGTCTGCGTGACCTTGAAGTACAAGCCGAAGACGGTACTTTCGCCAAGCTGACCAAGAAAGAAGCGCTGATGCGCTCCCGTGACCTGGAAAAGCTCGATCGTTCCCTGGGTGGTATCAAGGACATGGGCGGTCTGCCTGACGCACTGTTCGTTATCGACGTTGATCACGAGCGCATCGCGATCACCGAAGCCAACAAGCTGGGCATCCCTGTTATCGGCGTAGTCGATACCAACAGCAGCCCGGAAGGCGTTGACTACATCATCCCAGGCAACGATGACGCAATCCGCGCTATCCAGCTGTACATGGGTTCGATGGCTGACGCTGTAATCCGTGGTCGCAACCACGTTGCTGGTGGTACCGAGCAGTTCGTTGAAGAAGCTCCGGTAGCTGCCGCTGAGTAATTGACGCCCTGGCGTTGACTCAGTAAGCAAAAAGGGGGCTTGGCCCCCTTTTTGCCCCCTCGAAAACCATTTGTCGGCAGCGCAGCTACATCATCTGTAACGTGCAGCGGCCTACAAGGGGTGGTTCGAGAAGAATTGATCGCCCGTTTAATCGGGTGGAATGGTTGAAAACCTATCCAAGAGGATTTTGAAATGGCAGAGATTACTGCAGCGTTGGTTAAAGAACTGCGCGAGCGTACCGGCGAAGGCATGATGGATTGCAAAAAAGCCTTGACCAAGGCTGGCGGCGACATCGAAAAAGCCATTGATGACATGCGTGCTTCCGGCGCCATCAAGGCTGCCAAGAAAGCAGGCAACGTTGCCGCTGAAGGCGCCATCGCTCTGAAAGAAGACGGCAAATCCGCCGTTCTGCTGGAAGTGAACTCCCAGACCGACTTCCTGGCTCTGCAGGACGACTTCAAAGCATTCGTTGCCGATAGCGTTGAAAAAGCGTTCGCTGACAAGCTGACCACTGTCGAGCCTCTGATCGAAGCTCAAGAAGCTGCCCGTCTGGTACTGGTCGGCAAGGTTGGCGAAAACGTCAACATCCGTCGTCTGGTCCGCGTTGAGGGTGATGTAGTGGGTGGTTACCTGCACGGCAACAAGATCGGTGTTGCGGTTGTCCTGAAGGGCGGCAACGTTGAGCTGGCCAAAGACATCGCGATGCACGTCGCAGCCAGCAACCCTGAGTTCCTGCTGCCTTCGGAAGTATCCGCCGAAGCCATCGAGCGTGAAAAAGCTGTGTTCCTGCAGCTGAACGAAGAAAAAATCAAAGGCAAGCCAGAAAACATTGTTGAGAATATGGTTAAAGGCCGTATCAGCAAGTTCCTGGCCGAAGCGAGCCTCGTTGAGCAGGCGTTCGTCAAGAACCCTGAAATCAAGGTTGGCGAGCTGGCTAAAAAAGCCGGCGCTGAAATCGTTTCCTTCACTTACTTCAAAGTAGGCGAAGGCATCGAGAAGCCGGTCGACAACTTCGCTGAAGAAGTTGCTGCCCAGCTGGCTGCCGCCAAGCAATAAGACAGTTTTAACTGTCGCCCGAAAGAGGCTGCCCGCTCACGCGCGCAGCCTCTTTTCAAATGGGAAGGCCAATTTTATTTGGTTTCCTTTCGGAACTGGCTTACAAAGCCGTGTTCCGATGGCGCTGTGATAGCGTCCAGCTAGAGTGAACGCAAGCCGTAAACGGCTCGCCAAGAATTTTTGAAAAATACGCCGCAGGAGAGATTCGCAATGGCTCAGCAGGGCAGTGGTTATCAGGCTCGCTATAAACGCATTCTACTCAAGCTCAGCGGCGAGGCCCTGATGGGCTCGGAAGAGTTTGGGATTGATCCCAAGGTGCTCGACCGCATGGCGCTGGAAGTTGGCCAACTGGTCGGCATTGGCGTGCAAGTGGGCCTGGTGATTGGCGGTGGCAATCTTTTCCGTGGCGCGGCACTGAGTGCTGCCGGTATGGATCGGGTCACCGGTGACCACATGGGGATGCTGGCCACTGTGATGAACGCTCTGGCCATGCGCGACGCTCTGGAGCGCGCCAACATCTCAGCCATCGTGATGTCGGCGATCTCCATGGTGGGCGTGACCGATCACTATGATCGTCGTAAAGCCATGCGCCACCTGAACTCCAAAGAAGTGGTGATCTTCGCCGCCGGCACAGGTAACCCATTCTTTACCACGGATTCGGCGGCTTGCCTGCGTGCTATCGAAATCGATGCAGACGTGGTGCTCAAGGCCACCAAAGTGGATGGTGTGTACACCGCAGATCCATTCAAAGACCCGCATGCCGAGAAGTTCGATCATCTGACCTACGATGAAGTGCTGGATCGCAAGCTGGGTGTGATGGACCTGACGGCTATTTGCCTGTGCCGCGACCACAAGATGCCACTGCGCGTATTTAACATGAACAAGCCCGGCGCCCTGCTGAATATCGTACATGGCGGTGCGGAAGGGACTCTGATCGAGGAAGGCCAACAATGATCAATGAAATCAAGAAAGACGCCCAAGCGCGTATGCAGAAATCCCTGGAGTCTCTGAGCCACGCATTCGGCCAGATTCGTACCGGCAAGGCTCACCCGAGCATCCTGGGCAGTGTGATGGTGCCGTATTACGGCGCAGATACGCCGCTGAGCAGCGTAGCCAACGTCACCGTCAAAGATTCGCGGACCCTGCAGGTCGTGGCCTTCGAGCGCAACATGCTTGCGGCCGTCGACAAGGCGATCCAGAGTGCCGGTTTGAATCTCAACCCGACCAACCTGGGCGAGTTGTTGCTGATCTCCATGCCTGCCTTGACCGAAGAAACCCGTAAGGGCTTCACCAAGCAGGCGCGCAGCGCGGCAGAAGATGCGCGCGTTGCTGTGCGTAACATTCGTCGTGATGCCTTGGGCGAACTGAAGAAGTTGGTCAAGGACAAGGAAATCAGCGAAGACGAAGAGCGTCGTGCCGTCGCCGATATCGACAAGCTTACCAAGGAAGCCGAGGCGAAGATCACTCAGGCAACCGAAGAAAAAGAAAAGGACCTGATGGCCGTATAAAGGGTCAGGACGCCTTCATGGAAAAGACCAAGCAGACTGTGCCCTCCGTGGTGCCGCGCCATGTCGCGATCATCATGGATGGGAATAATCGCTGGGCGAAGAAACGCTTTATGCCGGGTGTTGCCGGGCATAAAGCGGGTGTCGATGCGGTGCGGGCGGTGATTGAGGTGTGTGCCGAGGCCAAGGTGGAGGTGCTCACGTTGTTCGCGTTCTCCAGTGAGAACTGGCAGCGCCCCGCCGAAGAAGTCAGCGCGTTGATGGATCTGTTCTTCAAGGCCCTTCGTCGAGAGGCCAAGCGTCTCAACGACAACAAAATCAGCCTGCGCATTATTGGTGATCGCTCGCGGTTCCACCCGGAGCTGCAAGCGGCCATGCGCGAAGCTGAGGCCATCACCGCCGGAGCCGACCGTTTTGTGTTGCAGATTGCAGCTAACTACGGCGGCCAATGGGACATCGCCCAGGCTGCGCAGCGGTTGGCTCGCGAAGTCCAGGCCGGTCATCTGCGACCGGACGACATCACGCCCGAATTGCTGCAAACCTGCCTGGTCACCGGCGACCTGCCGTTGCCGGACTTGTGCATCCGCACCGGTGGCGAGCACCGCATCAGTAATTTCCTGTTGTGGCAGCTGGCTTACACCGAGTTGTACTTCTCCGACCTGTTCTGGCCGGACTTCAAACACGATGCCATGCGCACTGCACTGGCCGATTTCGCTTCTCGTCAGCGTCGCTTCGGTAAAACGAGCGAGCAGATCGAAGCTGGAGCCCGGGTTTAAATGCTAAAACAACGAATCATCACTGCTCTGATCCTGTTACCGATCGCCTTGTGTGGGTTTTTCCTGCTCGATGGTTCCGGTTTTGCGCTGTTTATTGGCCTGGTCGTGACCTTGGGTGCCTGGGAATGGGCGCGTCTGGCCGGTTTCACTGCTCAGTTGCCCCGCGTGGCCTACGCCGCGGTCGTGGCGCTGCTGTTGTTCCTGATGCATACCCTGTCGAGCATCGTGGTGCCATGGGTGTTGGGCGCCGCGGTACTGTGGTGGGCGCTGGCGACCTTTCTGGTGCTGACTTATCCGCGCACCAGCAGCCAGTGGTCCAGTGTCGCCAGCAAGCTGGTGATTGGCCTGTTGATTCTGTTGCCAGCCTGGCAGGGGTTGGTGGAAATCAAGAACTCGCCAATGGGTAACTGGCTGATCATGGCGGTGATGGTGTTGGTCTGGGGGGCTGATATTGGTGCCTACTTCTCGGGTCGAGCCTTTGGCAAGCGTAAGCTGGCCCCGGCCGTCAGTCCTGGCAAGAGCTGGGAAGGTGTGTACGGCGGCCTGGCATTGACCCTGGCCATCGCGCTGGTGGTCGGCGTGGTGCGTGGGTGGTCGGGAAAAGAAATTGTCCTAGCCTTGCTGGGCACCGCAATCGTGGTCTTCATCTCGGTGGTCGGTGACCTTACTGAAAGCATGTTCAAGCGCCAAGCCGGTATCAAGGACAGCAGTAACCTGCTGCCAGGGCATGGCGGCGTGCTTGATCGTATTGACAGTCTTACCGCCGCCATCCCGATCTTTGCCGTGTTGCTGTGGATGACCGCTTCGTGAGCCGCTTGCAGCAGGTCACCGTGCTGGGGGCGACCGGCTCGGTGGGATTAAGCACCTTGGATGTCATCGCGCGCCACCCGAATCGTTACCAGGTCTTCGCGCTTACAGGTTTTACGCGCCTCAGCGAGTTGCTGACGTTGTGCGTACGCCATGCACCGCGCTATGCCGTGGTGCCTGAGCCCATCGCGGCGCGTGGTTTGCAGGCTGATCTGCGCGCGGCCGGGCTCGCCACTCAAGTGTTGGTGGGGGAGGAGGGGCTGTGCCAGGTTTCGGCGGATGCCGAGGTCGACACGGTGGTTGCGGCTATCGTCGGTGCGGCGGGCCTGCGACCGACTCTTGCGGCAGTGGATGCGGGCAAGAAAATCCTGCTGGCCAATAAAGAAGCGCTGGTAATGTCCGGTGCGCTTTTTATGCAGGCCGTGCGCAAGAGCGGTGCGGTGCTGCTGCCGCTCGACAGTGAGCACAATGCTATTTTCCAGTGTATGCCGGGTGATTTTGCGCGAGGTTTGAGTCAGGTCGGCGTGCGGCGGATTCTACTCACTGCCTCGGGCGGTCCGTTCCGGCAAACACCGCTGGTCGAATTGGAGCATGTGTCTCCCGACCAAGCCTGCGCCCATCCTAACTGGTCGATGGGGCGTAAGATTTCCGTAGATTCGGCCAGCATGATGAACAAAGGCCTGGAGCTGATCGAGGCATGCTGGCTGTTCGATGCGCGCCCTGATCAGGTCGAGGTGGTGATTCATCCGCAAAGTGTGATTCATTCTCTCGTCGATTATGTGGACGGTTCGGTATTGGCCCAATTGGGCAATCCCGATATGCGCACGCCGATTGCCAATGCCTTGGCGTGGCCGGAACGCATCGATTCCGGTGTGGCCCCACTGGACCTGTTTGCAGTGGCTCGCCTGGATTTCGAAGCGCCGGACGAGCAGCGCTTTCCTTGTCTGCGCCTGGCGCGGCAAGCGGCCGAGGCAGGTAACAGTGCGCCGGCGATGCTCAATGCGGCCAACGAAGTGGCCGTAGCAGCGTTTCTCGAACGGCGCATCCGCTTCCCGCAGATCGCGAGTATCATCGAGGACGTGCTGAGTCTGGAACCTGTCGTGGCGGTCGGCGATCTGGGTGCGGTGTTCGAGGCGGATACCAAGGCTCGCATCCTTGCGCAACACTGGCTGAGCCGCAACGCGAAATAGTCTGTCGGCGCGTTGAGCCTTCTGGCACTGGATTGGAATGCGGAGAAATTAGATGAGTGCGCTTTATATGATTGTCGGCACCCTGGTTGCTCTGGGTGTGCTGGTTACCTTCCACGAATTCGGCCACTTCTGGGTGGCGCGTCGTTGCGGCGTCAAGGTACTGCGCTTTTCCGTCGGTTTTGGCATGCCGCTGGTGCGCTGGCATGATCGCCATGGCACTGAGTTCGTGGTCGCAGCCATTCCGTTGGGTGGCTACGTCAAGATGCTCGATGAGCGTGAAGGCGAAGTGCCGGCCGACCAGTTGGACCAATCCTTCAATCGCAAAACCGTTCGTCAGCGTATCGCCATTGTGGCGGCCGGTCCGATCGCCAACTTCCTGTTGGCCATGCTGTTTTTCTGGGTGTTGGCCATGCTGGGTAGCCAACAGATCCGTCCGGTGATCGGTGCGGTCGAGCCGGACAGCATTGCAGCTAAAGCGGGTTTGGTCGCCGGGCAGGAAATTGTTTCCATTGATGGCGAACCCACAACAGGCTGGGGCGCGGTCAATCTCCAACTGGTGCGTCGCCTGGGTGAAAGCGGCACCGTCAGCGTCATCGTGCGTGAGCAGGATTCAACTGCCGAAACCGCCCGTTCACTGGCATTGGATCACTGGCTAAAAGGGGCTGATGAGCCCGATCCGATCAAATCCCTGGGGATTCGTCCATGGCGGCCGGTGTTGCCGCCAGTGCTCGCGGAGCTGGACCCTAAAGGCCCGGCCCATGCCGCAGGTCTGAAAACCGGCGACCGCCTATTGGCGCTCGATGGACAGGCGCTTAATGACTGGCAGCAGGTGGTCGATCTGGTGCGTGTTCGCCCTGATACCAAAATTGTGCTGAAAGTTGAGCGCGATAATGCTCAAATCTACGTCCCTGTAACGTTGGCGGCACGCGGGGAAGCCAAGGCGGCCGGCGGTTATCTGGGTGCTGGGGTCAAGAGTCCCGAGTGGCCGCCTTCGATGATGAGGGAGGTCAGCTACGGGCCATTGGCGGCAATCGGCGAGGGTGCCAAACGCACTTGGACCATGAGTGTGCTGACGCTCGAATCCCTCAAGAAAATGTTGTTCGGCGAGCTCTCGGTAAAAAACTTGAGTGGGCCGATAACCATTGCTAAAGTGGCGGGCGCTTCTGCCCAGTCGGGTGTCGCGGATTTCCTGAATTTCCTGGCTTATCTGAGTATCAGCCTGGGTGTTCTGAATTTGCTGCCCATTCCAGTATTGGATGGGGGGCATCTGCTGTTTTATCTGGTCGAGTGGGTGCGTGGTCGCCCCTTGTCGGATCGTGTGCAGGGTTGGGGGATACAGATTGGTATCAGTTTGGTGGTTGGGGTGATGTTGTTAGCCCTGGTCAACGATCTGGGTCGTCTGTAACGCTTCGCTGAATTGCGAATCTGCCGCATTTTGCGGCAGTTTGTTTATTGCCAGTTGGAATAAGAAAGGACTTCATGAAACGTCTGCTGCTAACTGCGGTTCTCACCGTATTGATGATCGCCGAAGTTCACGCCGAGTCCTTCACCATCTCCGATATTCGCGTCAACGGCCTCCAGCGGGTTTCCGCGGGTAGCGTCTTTGGTGCCTTGCCGTTGAACGTCGGGGAACAGGCTGATGATCGTCGCCTGGTGGAATCCACTCGTGCGCTGTTCAAAACCGGGTTCTTTCAAGACATCCAACTGGGTCGAGAAGGCAACGTCCTGGTCATCAATGTCGTTGAGCGACCTTCCGTCGCCAGTATCGAGATCGAGGGCAACAAAGCGATCTCCACTGAAGACCTGATGAAGGGCCTTAAGCAATCTGGCTTGGCCGAAGGCGAAATCTTCCAGCGTGCCACCCTCGAAGGTGTACGTAACGAGCTACAACGCCAGTACGTAGCCCAGGGCCGCTACTCGGCGACCGTGGAAACGGAAGTAGTTCCGCAGCCGCGTAACCGTGTAGGCCTCAAGGTCAACATCAACGAAGGCACCGTGGCGGCCATTCAGCACATCAACGTGGTGGGCAACACCAAGTTTGCTGATGAAGACCTGGTCGATTTGTTCGAACTCAAAACCACCAACTGGTTGTCGTTCTTCAAGAACGATGACAAGTATGCTCGTGAAAAGCTCTCCGGTGACCTGGAACGTCTGCGTTCCTACTACCTGGATCGCGGCTATATCAACATGGATATCGCGTCGACCCAGGTGTCCATCACGCCGGACAAGAAACACGTCTATATCACTGTCAACGTCAACGAAGGCGAGAAGTACAAGGTTCGTGACGTGAAACTCAGTGGTGACTTGAAAGTGCCTGAAGACCAGGTCAAGTCCCTGTTGTTGGTGCAGAAAGACCAAGTGTTCTCGCGTAAGCTGATGACCACCACTTCCGAACTGATCACGCGTCGTCTCGGTAACGAAGGCTATACCTTCGCCAACGTCAATGGCGTTCCGACACCTCATGACGAAGATCACACCGTCGACATCACCTTCGTGGTGGATCCAGGCAAGCGTGCTTACGTCAACCGCATCAACTTCCGCGGCAACACCAAGTCTGCCGACGAAGTGCTGCGTCGTGAAATGCGGCAGATGGAAGGTGGCTGGGCGTCGACTTACCTCATCGACCAATCCAAGACCCGTCTTGAGCGTCTGGGCTTCTTCAAGGAAGTGAACGTCGAAACACCAGCCGTGCCAGGTGTGGATGACCAGGTTGACGTGAACTACGCCGTTGAAGAGCAAGCATCGGGATCGATCACCGCTAGCGTCGGTTTCGCGCAGAGTGCCGGTCTGATTCTTGGTGGCTCGATCACCCAGAACAACTTCCTCGGTACCGGTAACAAGGTTTCCATCGGCCTGACCCGTAGCGAATACCAGAGCCGCTATAACTTCGGTTATGTCGACCCCTACTGGACCGCCGACGGTGTGAGCCTGGGCTACAACGCCTTCTACCGCACCACCGACTACAAAGACCTCGACGTAGACGTAGCTAGCTATGCGATCGACAGCCTGGGTGCTGGCGTGAACATCGGCTATCCGATCAGCGAAACCTCGCGCCTGACCTTCGGCCTGACTGCGCAGCAGGATGAGATCAAGACCGGTATCTATACCGTGGACGAGATTTTCGATTTCACCCGCCGTGAAGGCGACAAGTTTCTGAACTTCAAGGCGTCCGCCGGCTGGTCCGAGTCGACCCTGAACAAAGGCGTGCTGGCTACCCGTGGCCATTCCCAGAGCCTGACGGCGGAAGTCACCACGCCGGGCAGCGACCTGTCGTTCTTCAAACTCGACTACCGCGGTCAGTTGTTCCAGCCGTTGAGCGACAACTACACTATGCGCCTGCACACCGAGCTGGGCTATGGCGATGGTTACGGTTCGACCAATGGCTTGCCGTTCTATGAAAACTACTATGCAGGTGGTTTCAACTCGGTACGTGGCTTCAAGGACAGCACTCTCGGCCCTCGCGGTACCCCGAGCCGCGGTGTTGATAAAACCGGTAACATCGGCACTCAACCTGACAGTGACAATGATCCGCTGCCTTTCGGTGGTAACGTGTTGATCCAGGGTGGTGCTGAAATTCTGTTCCCACTGCCGTTCGTGAAAGATCAGCGTTCCCTGCGTACATCCGTATTCTGGGACGTGGGTAACGTGTTCGATTCCAAGTGCGAGCAGATCAAAAACCCAAGCGGTTTGAAGTCCAACACCCAGTGCAACGACGTGAGCCTCAGCAACATGGCGAGCTCCGTGGGTGTGGGTGTGACGTGGGTGACTGCGCTGGGCCCATTGAGCTTTGCGCTGGCCATGCCAATCAAGAAACCGGATAACGCTGAAACCCAGATTTTCCAATTCTCCCTCGGCCAGACGTTCTAATCGTCTGACCTAAGATAACGACAACGGATTCTGTAGGAGTGCATCGTGCGTAAGTTGACTCAATTGGTTCTGCTGGCAACCGTGCTGGTAGCCACCCCGGCCTTCGCCGAAATGAAAATCGCCGTTCTGAACTATCAGATGGCGCTGCTGGAATCCGATGCGGCCAAAAAATACGCCGTGGATGCCGAGAAAAAATTCGGTCCGCAACTGACCAAGCTCAAGACCCTGGAAAGCAGCGCGAAGGGTATCCAGGATCGTCTGGTGGCCGGTGGCGACAAGATGCAGCAAGGCGAGCGCGAGCGTCTGGAGTTGGAATTCAAGCAAAAAGCCCGTGACTACCAGTTCCAGTCCAAGGAGCTGAACGAAGCCAAAGCTGTCGCCGACCGCGAAATGCTCAAGCAGCTCAAGCCTAAGCTCGACAGCGCCGTGGAAGAAGTCATCAAGAAGGGTGCCTTTGACCTGGTGTTCGAGCGTGGCGCTGTGATCGACGTTAAACCTCAGTACGACATCACCCGTCAGGTGATCGAGCGCATGAATCAGCTGAAGTAAGCCATGACCGCGACTATCAAACTCGGCGAGTTGGCCGAGTTCCTGGGGGCCACCTTGCGTGGCTCCCCGGAGAAGGAAATCACTGGGCTAGCCACCTTACAGGAGGCTGGCCCAGCTCAGTTGAGCTTCCTCGCAAACCCTCAGTACCGTAAATACCTTGTCGACAGTCGTGCCGCAGCCGTGTTGCTCAAAGCTGCCGACGCTGAAGGGTTCGCGGGGGAGGCGTTGGTGGTAGCGGACCCGTACCTGGCGTATGCCAAGGTGTCGCACCTTTTCGATCCAAAACCCAAGGCGGCGGGCGGTATTCATCCTTCAGCTGTGATTGCCGATGACGCTCAGGTTGACCCAGCGGCCAGCATTGGTGCCTTTGCGGTGATCGAGAGTGGTGCGCGCATCGCCGCAGGCGTCACGGTCGGGGCTCATTGCTTTATCGGTGCGCGTTGCGAGATCGGCGCCGATGGCTGGCTCGCGCCGCGGGTGACCCTGTACCACGATGTGCGGATCGGCCAGCGTGTGGTCATCCAGTCGGGTGCCGTGATCGGTGGCGAAGGCTTCGGCTTTGCCAACGCCAAAGGCGTCTGGAACAAAATTGCCCAGGTCGGTGGCGTTCTGATCGGCGACGATGTGGAAATTGGCGTGAACACGGCGGTGGATCGTGGGGCCTTGGCCGATACCGTGATCGGTAATGGCGTGAAGCTCGACAATCAGATCCAGATCGCCCACAACGTGCAGATTGGCGATCACACCGCTATGGCCGCATGCGTGGGGATTTCCGGCAGTACCCGAATTGGCAAGCATTGCATGCTCGCCGGGGGGGTCGGGCTGGTTGGGCATATCGATATCTGCGACAACGTCTTCATCACCGGTATGACCATGGTGACCCATTCGATTACCGAGCCGGGCGCCTATTCCTCCGGTACCGCCATGCAGCCGGCGGCCGAATGGCGCAAGAGTGCGGCGCGTTTGCGGCAGCTTGATGATATGGCTCGACGTCTCAAACAGCTGGAAAAGCGTGTTGGAGAAGTGACCCCTGGCAGTAATGCTTCATCAGAAGGCTGATACCATTTTCATATCAAGTGTGTACAGCCGCTAGGCTGCCTCCTTGATTTGCTAGCGGGGCGTGCTTTTAGTCCGCCCGCCCCCAATCTTTATTACAGGCTTCCCCCCGAAATGATGGACATCAACGAGATTCGCGAATACCTGCCTCACCGTTACCCGTTCCTGCTGGTGGATCGCGTAGTGGACCTCAATGTTGAGGAAAAGCGCATTCGCGCCTACAAGAATGTCAGCATCAACGAACCGTTCTTCAATGGTCACTTTCCCGCACACCCCATCATGCCGGGCGTGTTGATCATCGAAGCGATGGCCCAGGCTGCCGGTATCCTTGGTTTCAAAATGCTCGACCTCAAGCCCGCCGATGGCACGCTTTACTATTTCGTGGGCTCGGACAAGCTGCGTTTCCGCAACCCGGTCACTCCAGGTGACCAGTTGATCCTGGAAGCTAAGTTCATCAGCTGCAAGCGCCAAATCTGGAAATTCGAGTGCCAGGCCTCGGTGGATGGCAAGCCGGTGTGCTCCGCCGAGATCATCTGCGCGGAACGCAAACTATGAGTTTGATTGACCCTCGCGCAATCATCGATCCGTCGGCCGTACTGGCCGCCGACGTTGAGGTCGGCCCCTGGTCGATCATCGGCGCAGGTGTGGAAATCGGCGAGGGGACTGTCATCGGGCCGCATGTGATCCTCAAAGGTCCGACCCGCATTGGCAAGCACAATCGCATCTACCAATTCTCCTCGGTAGGCGAAGACACACCGGACATGAAGTACAAAGGTGAAGAAACGCGCTTGGTTATCGGTGATCACAACATCATCCGAGAGGGCGTGACAATTCATCGCGGTACCGTGCAGGATCGCGCCGAAACCACCCTGGGTGATCACAATCTGGTTATGGCATATGCCCATATCGGTCATGACAGCGTCATCGGCAACCACTGCATCCTGGTGAATAACACCGCGTTGGCTGGGCATGTTCATGTTGATGACTGGGCGATTCTGTCCGGTTTTACCCTGGTGCATCAGTATTGCCATATCGGCGCCCATAGCTTCTCCGGCATGGGGACCGCCATCGGTAAGGACGTTCCGGCGTATGTCACGGTATTCGGCAACCCGGCCGAAGCGCGTAGCATGAACTTCGAAGGCATGCGCCGTCGCGGGTTCAGCGATGATGCCATCCATGCTCTGCGCCGCGCCTATAAGGTGGTTTATCGCCAGGGGCTGACCGTAGAGCAGGCATTGACCCAACTGACCGAACCGGCTGCGTTGTTCCCGGAAGTTGCGGTGTTCCGTGACTCGATCCAGGCGTCGACGCGCGGCATCACCCGCTGACCATGGCCAATCTGCGTATAGCGCTGGTGGCCGGAGAAGCTTCCGGCGATATTTTGGGCGCAGGTCTTATGCGAGCCCTCAAGGCTCAGCATCCGGCGGTGGAGTTTATCGGTGTTGGCGGCCCGCTGATGCAGGCTGAAGGCCTGGCGTCCTACTTTCCCATGGAGCGCTTGTCGGTCATGGGGCTGGTGGAAGTATTGGGTCGTCTGCGCGAGTTGCTGGCGCGGCGCAAACTGCTGATCCAGACCTTGATCGAAGAAAAGCCTGACGTCTTTATCGGCATCGACGCACCGGATTTCACCCTCAATATCGAACTCAAGCTGCGTCAGGCCGGGATCAAGACCGTGCATTATGTCAGCCCGTCCGTGTGGGCCTGGCGGCAGAAGCGCGTGCTGAAGATTCGCGAGGGTTGCGACCTGATGCTGACCCTGTTGCCGTTCGAGGCCAAATTCTATGAAGAGAAGGGCGTGCCGGTGCGGTTTGTCGGGCACACCCTTGCCGACGCCATTCCCCTGCACGCCGACCGAGCCGCGGCCCGCGCCGAGTTGGGCTTGCCCGACGGCCCGCTGGTGGCGCTGATGCCGGGCAGCCGAGGCGGTGAAGTCGGACGTCTGGCCAGCGTCTTCTTCGATGCGGCCGAGCGCCTGATGGTCCTTAAGCCCGGCGTGCGGTTTGTATTGCCTTGTGCCAGCCCGCAACGTCGTGCGCAGATCGAAGCGCTGCTGCCAGACCGCGACCTGCCGTTGACCTTGCTGGATGGTCAGTCCCATCTGGCTTTGGCGGCGTGCGATGCGGTCATGATCGCTTCGGGTACTGCCACGCTGGAGGCCTTGCTGTACAAGCGCCCTATGGTCGTGGCCTATCGTTTGGCGCCGCTGACCTTCTGGATTCTCAAGCGCATGGTCAAGAGCCCTTACATCTCCCTGCCCAACCTGTTGGCCCAACGCCTGTTGGTGCCGGAGTTGTTGCAGGACGATGCTACGCCGGACGCCCTGGCGCAAACCCTACTACCCTTGATCGACGGCGGCGAAGAACAGACCCGTGGGTTCGACGCCATTCACCGCACGTTGCGCCGTGATGCCTCGAATCAGGCGGCCGACGCCGTGCTTAGCTTGATCGGCAAACAACAGGAAGCTTTATGAGTACGCAAATGGGCCTGGATTTCAGCCTGGTTGCCCAAGCCCATGAGCTGGTGGCCGGCGTCGATGAAGTAGGACGTGGCCCACTGTGCGGTGCGGTGGTCACGGCGGCGGTCATTCTGGATCCGAATCGACCGATCCTGGGACTGAACGATTCGAAAAAACTCACCGAAGCACGCCGTGAAAAGCTGTATGACGAGATCTGTGAAAAAGCCTTGAGTTGGCATATCGCCCGGGCCGAAGTCGAAGAAATCGACACGCTCAATATTCTCCATGCCACGATGCTGGCGATGCAGCGTGCGGTCGAAGGCCTGCACATCACGCCGAAGATGGCGATGATCGACGGCAACCGTTGCCCGAAACTGAGCATGCCGTCGGAAGCGGTGGTCAAGGGTGATAGCAAGGTGCCGGCGATTGCCGCGGCCTCGATTCTGGCCAAAGTCAGTCGTGATCGGGAAATGGCTGCATTTGAACTGATCTACCCAGGTTATGGCATCGGCGGGCATAAGGGCTACCCGACGCCCGTTCATCTGGAAGCTCTCGCACGCCTCGGCCCGACGCCGATTCATCGCCGCTCCTTCGCCCCGGTGCGCCAGGCCTACGAGCTGCGCGAGAGCTTCAGCGAGGTTTAGTCGCGAGGCTGATGTTTTTGCCAAGGCCCGGTACAATCCGGGCCTTGTTGTCTCCATGTATTAGAACAGGATCACTATGCCGGCTTCATTCGTTCACCTGCGCCTGCACACTGAATACTCCCTGGTCGACGGCCTGGTACGGATCAAACCCCTGGTCAAAACCCTGGTGGGCATGAACATGCCTGCGGTGGCGGTGACTGATCAGAACAACATGTGTTCCCTGGTCAAGTTCTATAAAAATGCCATGGCCGCCGGCATCAAGCCGATCTGCGGCGCCGACCTGTGGCTGTCCAACAAAGACCCCGACAACCCCTTGAGCCGCATCAGCCTGTTGGCGATGAATGGCGTCGGCTATCGCAACCTCACCGAACTGATTTCCCGCGGTTTTATCGACGGTCAGCGCAATGGCTCGATCATCATCGAGCGCGAGTGGGTGGCCGAAGCCAGCGAAGGGCTGATCATGCTGTCCGCCGCTAAAGAGGGCGAGATCGGTATCGCGCTGCTGGGCGGCAATCCCCAGGAAGCCGAAGTGCTGGCCCGCGAGTGGATGCAGGTTTTTCCCGACCGTTTCTATTTGGAAGTGCAGCGCACCAATCGGCCCAACGATGAAGAGCACCTGCACGCCGCCGTAGCATTGGCCGACAAACTCGGTGCGCCGCTGGTGGCGACCAATGATGTGCGCTTTATCAAGAAGGAAGATTTCGAGGCCCACGAAACCCGAGTGTGCATCGGCGAAGGCCGAGCCCTGGATGACCCGCGCCGTTCGAAGAATTACAGCGAAGAGCAGTACCTTAAAAGCGCCGAAGAAATGGCCGAGCTGTTCAGCGACCTGCCTGAGGCCCTGGAAAACTCTGTCGAGATCGCCAAGCGCTGCAATATCGAAGTGAAGCTGGGCAAGCACTTCCTGCCTAACTTCCCGATTCCAGATGGCATGACCATCGATGAATATTTCCGCAAGGTCTCGTTCGATGGCCTTGAGGAGCGGCTGGCGGTCCTGCTGCCCAAGGAAACCACCGAAGACTATGAAGCCAAGCGCCAGGTCTATGTCGACCGGTTGAATTTCGAGCTGGATATCATTATCCAGATGGGGTTCCCCGGTTACTTCCTGATCGTGATGGACTTTATTCAGTGGGCCAAGAACAACGGCGTGCCGGTGGGCCCGGGCCGGGGGTCAGGTGCTGGCTCGCTGGTGGCCTATGTGCAGAAGATCACCGACCTTGACCCGCTGGAATACGACCTGCTGTTCGAGCGATTCCTGAACCCGGAGCGGGTTTCCATGCCCGACTTCGACGTCGACTTCTGCATGGACGGTCGCGACCGCGTGATCGAATACGTGGCCGAAAAATATGGCCGCAACGCCGTGAGCCAGATCATTACCTTCGGTTCCATGGCGGCCAAGGCGGTGATCCGCGACGTGGCGCGGGTGCAGGGCAAGTCCTACGGCCTGGCTGATCGTCTGTCGAAGATGATCCCGTTCGAAGTCGGCATGACCCTGGAGAAGGCTTACGAGCAGGAAGAGATCCTGCGCGATTTCATCAAAGTCGACGAAGAAGCCGCCGAAATCTGGGAGATGGCCCGCAAACTTGAGGGCGTAGTGCGTAACGTCGGTAAGCACGCCGGTGGCGTGGTGATCGCGCCTACCAAACTCACCGATTTTTCGCCGATCTATTGCGACGAAGAAGGCGACGGCCTGGTAACCCAGTTCGACAAGGATGACGTGGAGGCGGCCGGCCTGGTGAAGTTCGACTTTCTCGGCCTGCGTACCCTGACCATCATCGACTGGGCCCTCAAAACCATCAACCGCGACCGCGCCAAGGTGGGCGAGGAACCGCTGGATATCGCCTTTATTCCGCTGGACGACAAGCCGACCTACACCCTGCTGCAAAAAGCCGAAACCACGGCGGTGTTCCAGCTTGAATCCCGCGGTATGAAAGAGCTGATCAAAAAGCTCAAGCCCGACTGCCTGGAAGACTTGATCGCACTGGTGGCCCTGTTCCGTCCGGGCCCGCTGCAATCAGGCATGGTGGATGACTTCATCAACCGTAAGCACGGGCGTGCCGAGCTGGCGTACCCGCATTCCGATTACCAGTATGAAGGCCTCAAGCCAGTATTGGCGCCGACCTACGGCATCATCCTGTATCAGGAACAGGTGATGCAGATTGCTCAGGTGATGGCGGGCTATACCCTGGGCGGCGCCGACATGCTGCGTCGTGCGATGGGTAAGAAAAAGCCTGAGGAAATGGCCAAGCAGCGTGGTGGTTTCATTGAGGGTTGCGCCACTAACAACATCGACGCCGATCTGGCGGGTAACATCTTCGACCTGGTGGAGAAATTCGCCGGTTACGGCTTCAACAAGTCCCACTCTGCCGCCTATGGCTTGGTGTCGTACCAGACCGCCTGGCTGAAAGCGCACTATCCGGCGCCGTTCATGGCCGCGGTACTGTCGGCGGATATGCACAACACCGACAAGGTCGTGACCTTGATCGAGGAAGTGCGCACCATGAAGCTGCGCCTCGACGCGCCGGACGTGAACGCCTCGGAGTTCAAGTTCACGGTCAACGACGAAGGCCGCATTATTTATGGCCTGGGTGCGATCAAAGGCGTGGGCGAGGGCCCGGTGGAAGCCATCACCGAAGCGCGTCAGGACGGGCCTTTCAAAGATCTGTTCGACTTCTGCGCGCGGGTCGATCTCAAACGTATCAACAAGCGAACCCTGGATGGCTTGATCCGCAGTGGCGCACTCGACCGTCTCGGCCCTTATTTCCATGATGAGCCCAAGGCTTATCAGGCCAATATCGACCGCAACCGCGCGGTGCTGCTGGCCGCCATGGAAGAAGCGATCAAGGCCGCCGAACAGACCGCCCGCACCCACGACAGTGGGCATGCCGACCTGTTCGGAGGTTTGTTCGTCGAAGAAGACGCGGACGTGTACGCCAATCACCGCAAGGCCAAGGAGTTAACCCTCAAGGAGCGGCTCAAGGGCGAAAAAGACACCTTGGGCCTCTATCTCACCGGCCACCCGATCGACGAGTACGAAGGGGAAATCCGCCGTTTCGCCCGTCAGCGCATCATCGACCTGAAACCGGCGCGGGATACCCAGACCGTGGCCGGCATGATCATTGCGCTGCGGGTGATGAAAAATAAAAAGGGCGACAAGATGGGGTTCATCACCCTTGACGACCGTTCGGGCCGGATCGAAGCCTCATTGTTCGCCGATGCGTTCCACTCTGCTCAGTCGCTTTTGCAGACCGACGCCATGGTGGTGGTGGAAGGGGAGGTCAGCAACGACGACTTCTCCGGCGGCCTGCGCCTGCGGATCAAGCGTGTAATGAGCATGGAAGATGCCCGCACCAACCTGGCCGAAAGCCTGCGCCTGAAAGTTAAAACCGAGGCGCTCAAGGGCGATCAGCTACGCTGGTTGGGTGAGTTGCTCAAGCGGCATCGGGGCGCGTGCCCGGTGACCATGGAGTACACCGGTAACGATGCCAAGGCCATGCTCCAGTTTGGCGAGACCTGGCGAATTGATCCCGCCGACGGCTTGATTCAAGCTTTGCGTGACCAGTTCGGGCGAGACAACGTCTTCCTCCAATACCGTTGATGGCTGGCCCGGTAGTGGCATTCAGCGTGATCGACAAAACATTTAATCTCGACCTAAACGCGCCTCTCCCTTAAGGTAGGGCGCGAATAGACAACCGGCTGGCCAGGCACTCCCTGGCCGTCGACCCAAGACGGACGCTTATGAACCCGAATTTTCTTGATTTCGAACAGCCGATCGCTGACCTGCAAGCCAAGATCGAAGAGCTGCGCCTGGTCGGCAATGACAATTCGCTGAATATCGGCGATGAGATCGCCCGCCTGCAAGACAAGAGCAGCACGCTCACCGAAGACATCTTCGGCAAACTGACCAGCTGGCAGATCGCGCGCCTGGCCCGCCACCCGCGCCGGCCTTACACCCTGGATTACATCCAGCACATTTTTACCGAGTTCGACGAACTGCACGGTGATCGTCACTTCTCCGACGACGCGGCTATCGTGGGCGGTATTGCGCGTCTGGACGACCAGCCAGTGATGGTGATCGGTCACCAGAAAGGCCGTGAAGTTCGCGAGAAGGTGCGCCGCAACTTCGGTATGCCGCGTCCGGAAGGCTACCGCAAGGCGTGCCGTCTGATGGAAATGGCCGAGCGTTTCAAGATGCCGATCCTGACCTTTATCGATACCCCGGGCGCTTACCCAGGCATCGACGCCGAAGAGCGCAACCAGAGCGAAGCGATCGCCTGGAACCTGCGCGTGATGGCCCGTCTGAAAACGCCGATCATCGCCACCGTGATTGGTGAGGGTGGTTCCGGCGGTGCATTGGCGATTGGCGTCTGCGACCAGTTGAACATGCTGCAATATTCGACCTACGCGGTGATCTCGCCGGAAGGTTGCGCCTCGATCCTGTGGAAAACCGCCGAAAAAGCGCCGGACGCCGCCGAAGCCATGGGCATCACCGCCGATCGCCTTAAAGGGCTGGGTATCGTCGACAAAGTGATCGCCGAGCCACTGGGCGGTGCCCATCGTGACCCGGCTGCCGCTGCCGCGACCATCCGCGCAGAGTTGGGCTCGCAACTGGCGATGCTCAAGAAGATGGATAACGAAGCGCTGTTGGCTCGTCGTTATGAGCGCCTGATGAGCTACGGTCTCTAAAGTCGCAGCAGTACTAATGTGGGAGGGGGCTTGCCCCCGATAGCGGTGGATCAGTCAGCAAATACAGGGACTGAAACTCAGCAATCGGGGCGCAATCCCTCTCCCACATTTGCTTTGTGTATGCTTGGTCAACGTATTCCAGATTTGCGGCGGTAGCGTTTGATGAAACCAACTTTACCCGCCAAACTCCTGCAAGCCCTGGCCCCCTGGCGCGACGCCCCGGCTTGGCATATCGCTTTCTCTGGCGGTCTTGATTCCACTGTGCTGCTGCATCTCCTGGCCACCGCCAAACCCCTTGTGCCTCTAAGCGCCGTCCATATCCACCATGGCTTGCAAGCCGCTGCCGACGCTTGGCCAAGCCATTGCCAGTCGGTGTGTGACTACCTGGGAGTGCCCTTGCGTATCATGCGCGTGCAAGTGCCGGCTGGTGCCAGTCTCGAGCGTGCGGCGCGTGATGCGCGTTATCAGGCGTTTGCGCAAGTTATCGGAGCAGGGGAGGTGATGCTCACCGCCCAGCATCGCGAAGACCAGGCCGAAACCTTGCTGTTTCGGCTGTTACGCGGCGCAGGCGTACGGGGGTTGGCAGCCATGCCCGTGCACCGTCCGTTGGCGGGCGGGCACTTGGTCCGCCCGTTGTTGGGCGTCTCTCGGGCAGAGCTGGAAGCCTATGCCGTGGAGCATCAGCTTCAATGGATCGCAGACCCTTCCAATGCAGACAATCGCTTCTCCCGCAATTACCTGCGCCACCGCGTATTCCCGATACTGACCGAGCGCTGGCCGCAAGCCGTCCCCGGGCTGGCCCGCAGTGCCGAGCACTTGAGTGAAGCCCAGGGCCTGCTCGATGAGTTGGCCAGGATGGATCTGCAAGCCGCCGAACAACCTTCAGCGTTTCCCTGGTTGGGCTTGCCATCCCTGGCGCTTGCTCCGCTGCGAGAGCTTTCCGATGCCCGTCAGCGCAATGCTTTGCGCCATTGGCTGAATCCGCTGACACGCCTGCCCGACAGCGATCACTGGGTCGGCTGGCAATCCTTACGTGATGCCAAGCACGACGCACAACCGTTATGGTCTCTGGCTGATGGGCAATTACATCGTTGCGGTGAGCGCATCTGGTGGTTGCCTTCCTGCTGGTCGGAATTTTCCGATGTGCCGGTGAGCTGGTCTGATGCGCTACGCCCGCTACAGTTACCCGGTAATGGTGAGCTGAGATTTTGCGGCAAGGCGCCCGCAGGTCCGTTGGAGGTCCGTTACCGCCAGGGCGGTGAAATCGTCGATGTGCCAGGCCGCGGTCGACGGGATCTGAAGCGCTTGCTCAACGAAAGCGGTTTGCCGGGCTTCGTCCGTGGCAGATTGCCGCTGTTGTATCGAGGGGAGTTTTTAGTGGCCGTGCCCAACCTTGCGGGATTGTGGGCGCCACCCAGTCAGGACTGGCAATTGCATTGGATACCACAGACCTGCGATCAAGGTTTGAGCTGATAGAGCCTTTCCGGTAGACTACGCTCCCTTCTTGATACAACTTCTGTGGATTCGCCTGAATCGCAGCAGTTGCCGATTACCAAGCAGTCTTTGCTGGGCGATTCCAAAAAATGTGTAGCGATCAACGTACCGGTGTTTCATTGCTGGTCTGTCACAACGCGGCGGTTTTTTTGAAAGGTGCACTGTGATTAATGCAGGTGATCGGGGGCTTCGGCCTCTCTTCGCTTTCCCCGGCGGCTCGGACCGCTTTAACGCAGACTTCTAGGGTTTTTCATGACGCGCTACATATTCGTCACGGGCGGTGTTGTTTCTTCATTGGGGAAAGGCATTGCCTCCGCTTCATTGGCGGCCATCCTGGAGGCGCGGGGGCTTAAAGTCACCATGCTCAAGCTGGACCCGTACATCAACGTCGACCCGGGCACCATGAGCCCGTTCCAGCACGGTGAAGTGTTCGTCACCCACGACGGCGCCGAGACTGACCTGGACCTGGGCCACTACGAGCGGTTCATCCGCACGACCATGACCCAGAACAACAACTTCACCACCGGCCGTGTCTACGAACACGTGCTGCGCAAAGAGCGCCGTGGTGACTACCTGGGTGCGACCATCCAGGTTATTCCGCACATCACTGACGAAATCAAGCGCCGCATCATCAAGGGTGCGGGCGATGCTGACGTGGCGATGGTCGAGATCGGTGGCACCGTGGGTGACATCGAATCCCAACCGTTCCTCGAAGCCATCCGCCAGTTGCGTTTCGAAGTCGGCGCCAAGCGGGCGATGCTGATGCACCTGACTTTGGTGCCATACATCGCCACCGCCGGCGAAACCAAAACCAAGCCTACCCAGCACTCGGTCAAGGAACTGCGTTCCATCGGCCTGCAGCCGGACGTGCTGGTCTGCCGTTCCGATCATCCGATCGACATTTCCTCGCGTCGCAAGATCGCGCAGTTCACCAACGTTGAAGAACGTGCGGTAATTGCCCTGGAAGACGCCGACACCATCTACAAGATCCCGGGCATCCTGCATTCGCAAGGTCTGGATGATTTTGTGGTCGAACGTTTCGGCCTGCAGTGTGGCGGCGCGGACTTGTCCGAGTGGGATGCAGTGGTCGACGCCAAGCTCAACCCTGAGCACGAAGTCACCATCGCCATGGTCGGCAAGTACATGGAGCTGCTGGACGCGTACAAGTCGCTGATCGAAGCGATGAGCCACGCCGGTATCAGCAACCGCACCAAGGTCAACCTGCGCTACATCGATTCCGAAGACATCGAGAACCAAGGCACTGCGCTGCTCGAAGGCGTGGACGCGATCCTCGTACCTGGCGGTTTCGGCTTGCGCGGCGTGGAAGGCAAGATCACGGCCGTTCAATACGCCCGTGAGAACAAGGTTCCGTACCTGGGTATCTGCCTGGGCATGCAAGTGGCTGTCATCGAATTCGCCCGGAACGTGTTGGGCTGGAAAGACGCCAACTCCACCGAGTTCGACAGCAAGAGCGGTCACCCGGTCGTGGGCCTGATCACCGAGTGGGAAGACGCCACCGGTGCGGTCGAAGTACGTACCGAGGCCTCCGACCTGGGCGGCACCATGCGCCTGGGCGCGCAGGATTGCCTGCTGGAGCCGGGCTCGCTGGTTCACGACTGCTACGGCAAGGACGTGATCGTCGAGCGTCACCGTCACCGCTACGAAGTGAACAACAACCTGCTGCCGCAGATCAAAGAGGCCGGCCTGAAAATCTCCGGTCGCTCGGGCGATGGCGCGTTGGTTGAAGTGGTCGAGGCGCCGGATCATCCGTGGTTCGTGGCTTGCCAGTTCCACCCCGAGTTCACCTCGACACCGCGCGACGGTCACCCACTGTTCAGCGGTTTCGTCAAAGCTGCACTGACGCAACATCAGAAGAAGGCGTAAACCGATGGCCCAGAAGATCATTCGCGTAGGCGATATCGAGATTGCCAACGACAAGCCCATGGTGCTGTTCGGCGGCATGAACGTACTGGAAAGTCGCGACATGGCGATGCAGGTCTGTGAAGAATATGTGCGGGTCACCCAGAAGCTGGGCATCCCTTATGTATTCAAGGCCAGCTTCGACAAGGCCAACCGTTCGTCTGTGACGTCCTATCGCGGCCCAGGCCTTGAAGAAGGCATGCGGATCTTCCAGGACATCAAGCAAGCCTTCGGCGTGCCGGTCATCACCGACGTCCACGAGCCTGCGCAGGCGGCCGTGGTCGCCGAAGTGTGTGACATCATTCAGTTGCCGGCCTTTCTGTCGCGCCAGACCGACCTCGTGGTCGCCATGGCCAAGACCGGTGCAGTGATCAATATCAAGAAAGCCCAGTTCCTTGCGCCTCAGGAAATGAAACACATCCTGAGCAAGTGCGTGGAAGCGGGTAACGACCAGTTGATCCTCTGCGAGCGCGGTTCCAGCTTCGGCTACAACAACCTCGTGGTGGACATGCTCGGTTTCGGCATCATGAAACAGTTCGAATACCCGGTGTTCTTCGACGTGACCCACGCGCTGCAAATGCCCGGTGGTCGCTCGGACTCCGCAGGCGGGCGTCGCGCCCAGGTCACCGACCTGGCCAAGGCCGGCATGAGCCAATCCCTGGCCGGCCTGTTCCTGGAAGCCCACCCGGACCCGGATAACGCCAAGTGCGACGGCCCTTGTGCCCTGCGCCTGGATAAACTTGAACCGTTCCTGGCCCAGCTCAAGCAGTTGGACGAACTGGTCAAGAGTTTTCCGACGGTAGAGACCGCGTAAGCCGGGTTTCTCCGGTAGAGTATCCCACGCTAAACGCTCAGGCCTGCGGGCCTGAGTCTTGTCGCCTGCAAGCCTGCCCCGTTGTTCCACCCTTGCGGTCGGTCAAAAGTTTTCCTTCAGCTGCGTCGTTTTCGTCAACTTTGGAGTGTTTACAACAATGGCAAAAATCGTCGACATCAAAGGTCGTGAAGTTCTCGACTCCCGTGGCAACCCCACCGTCGAAGCCGACGTGCTTCTCGATAACGGCATCATCGGCAGCGCTTGTGCGCCGTCCGGTGCTTCCACCGGTTCGCGCGAAGCGCTGGAACTGCGTGATGGCGACAAGAGCCGTTACCTGGGTAAGGGTGTCCTCAAGGCTGTCGCCAACATCAATGGTCCGATCCGTGACCTGCTGCTGGGTAAAGACCCGCTGGATCAGAAAGCCCTGGACCACGCGATGATCAAGCTCGACGGCACTGACAACAAAGGCAGCCTGGGCGCCAACGCCATTCTCGCCGTATCCCTGGCCGCCGCTAAGGCCGCTGCCCAGGACCAGGACCTGCCGTTGTACGCGCACATCGCCAACCTGAACGGCACCCCAGGCGTCTACTCGATGCCCGTACCGATGATGAACATCATCAACGGTGGCGAGCATGCCGATAACAACGTCGACATCCAGGAATTCATGGTGCAGCCGGTTGGCGCCAAGACCTTCTCCGAAGGCCTGCGCATGGGCACCGAGATTTTCCATCACCTCAAAGCCGTACTCAAAGCCCGTGGCTTGAGCACTGCGGTCGGCGACGAAGGCGGTTTCGCACCGAACCTGGCGTCCAACGAAGATGCGCTGAAAGTTATCTCCGAAGCCGTGGCCAACGCTGGCTACACCCTGGGCACCGACGTGACCCTGGCCCTGGACTGCGCGGCCAGCGAGTTCTACGAAGACGGTAAATACAACCTGTCCGGCGAAGGCCAGGTGTTCAACTCCGAAGGTTTTGCCGAGTACCTGAAGGGCCTGACCCAGCGCTACCCGATCATCTCGATCGAAGACGGCCTGGACGAGTCCGACTGGGATGGCTGGAAGATTCTCACCGACAAGATCGGCGAGAAGATCCAACTGGTGGGCGACGACCTGTTCGTGACCAACACCAAGATCCTGAAAGAAGGCATCGATAAAAAGATCGCCAACTCGATCCTGATCAAGTTCAACCAGATCGGTACCCTGACCGAGACCCTGGAAGCCATCCAGATGGCCAAGGCCGCAGGTTATACCGCTGTGATCTCGCACCGCTCCGGCGAAACCGAAGACTCGACCATTGCCGACCTGGCCGTGGGCACCTCGGCTGGCCAGATCAAGACCGGCTCGCTGTGCCGTTCCGACCGCGTTTCCAAGTACAACCAATTGCTGCGTATCGAAGAGCAACTGGCTGGCAAAGCCAAGTACAACGGTCGCGGTGAGTTTCGCGGCTGAGGGTTAAATGGTAAAAAGTCGGCGGATTGCGTCGGAAAACTCACGACAGGGTGAATTTCGGCGTTAATCTGGTGACTATCTAGCACAAGCCTGGTTCTTCCAGGCTTCGTGCTATCAGTTGCTTCAAAAGTTTTGCATGGCTGTCTTTTTCCACTGGATACCCGATATTCGATGCGCAGTCCCAATTGGTTGTTTCTTGTCTTGCTCTTGCTGCTGGCTGGCCTGCAGTACCGCCTATGGGTAGGTAATGGCAGCTTTGCGCAGGTAAAAGACCTGACCCAACAAATTGCCGATCAGCGTGCCGAGAACGAACGCTTGCTGGAGCGCAACCGCGTGCTCGATGCCGAGGTCCTTGAGTTGAAAAAGGGCACGGAGACCGTCGAAGAGCGGGCTCGCCATGAGTTGGGCATGGTCAAGGAGGGTGAAACCCTCTACCAGTTGGCCCAATGAGTCAGCGTTTGCCGGCCTTCTGGGCCGTGATTCCTGCCGCGGGCGTTGGTGCCCGTATGGCCGCGGACCGTCCCAAGCAATACCTGCAACTGGGCGGACGCACGATTCTCGAACACAGCCTCGGCTGTTTCCTCGACCACCCCTTGCTCAAGGGCCTGGTGGTCAGCCTCGCTTCTGATGATCCTTATTGGCCCGCCCTGGCGTGTGCTGCCGACCCGCGTATCCAACGCGCGGACGGTGGTGCGGAGCGTTCGGGCTCGGTACTCAACGCGCTGCTGCAGCTCAATGCCCTGGGCGCCTGCGATGACGATTGGGTCTTGGTGCATGATGCGGCGCGGCCTAACCTGAGCCGTGATGATCTCGATAAATTGCTGGCTGAGTTGGCGGACGATCCGGTCGGTGGCCTGCTGGCGGTGCCGGCTCGCGATACCCTCAAGCGCGTCGACAAGCAGGGGCGGGTGGTGGAGACCGTCGATCGCAGTTTGATCTGGCAAGCCTATACGCCGCAGATGTTCCGCCTCGGGGCCTTGCACCGCGCATTGGCCGACAGCCTGGTGGCCGATGCGCTGATCACTGATGAAGCCTCGGCGATGGAATGGTCCGGGCAGGCGCCGCGCTTGATCGAAGGGCGCTCGGATAATATCAAGGTGACCCGTCCGGAAGATCTGGAGTGGTTACGACTGCGTTGGGCCAATCGTCGATAGTCAGTTGCACCGGGTCGACTTCATCGCAGGCAAGCCACATTCAATCACCTTCTCCCCATGCCGCTCGGTCAACTGTGTGAGCCGGGCTTGCCCGCGATGAGCCCCATCTAGACATCCAATACTCAACCGCTGTACTCCGGCCGCTCGGCCAAGCCCTCCTTCAAGAAATCCACCAACTTCCTGACCTTTGGCGATAAATGTCGTTGCTGCGGATACAGCGCCCACACCGCCGTATTCGGTGGTTGATGGGCCTCCAACAGCGACACCAGTGCGCCCGTGTGCAGGTGCTCCAGCACGTAATAGTCCGGCAGCTGGCACAAACCCACACCTTGCAGCGCCGCATCCAACACGGCTTGCCCACTGTTGCAGCGCCAGTTTCCCTGCACGCGCTGAGCAAATTCGCGTCCGTCCTGGGCCAATTGCCAAATGTCCGAACTGCCGATCAGACAATTGTGCCGAGTCAATTCCGACAAGCTATGTGGCCGACCATACCGTGCCAGGTAGGACGGTGAAGCGCACAGGAACATGCGTCGCGGCGCGAGGCGGCTGGCGACCATACGCGAGTCTTGCAGGCGGCCCAGGCGAATCGCCAGGTCGAGGCCTTCGTGCACCAGGTCCAGCTGACGGTTGCTCAGTTCGATATCCACTCGCAGCTGTGGATACAGGCGCATAAATCGGGTCACCAGCGGCACGATAAAGCGCTCGCCGTAAGCCACGGCACAGGTCATGCGCAACATGCCCTTGGGTTCGCTGGTCAGGTCGCCCACGGCACGCAAGGCTTCTTCGCGGCCATCCTGCAGGCGTTGGCAATGCTGCAAAAAGGTCTGGCCGGCCTCGGTCAAGGTGACCTTGCGGGTACTGCGATAAAGCAGCCGTGTTTGCAGTCGGTCTTCCAGGCGCGCGACTTGCCGGCTGATATGGGATGACGAAACCCCAAGACGCTCAGCGGCGGCGGTGAACTGGCTGCACTCGGCGACTGCGACGAACTCGTCGATGCCTTCCCAGCGGTTTTCCTGCATAGTGATTATCCCTGTGCAGCAATAAAGTTTTGCTTTTGACTGGATTATTAATCATTCGGCCATGTTTTACACTCTCAGCCTCAGTTGTTAACCCATGGAGAAACCCGGATGATCAAGTCTCGCGCCGCCGTAGCCTTCGAAGCCAAGAAGCCCCTCGAAATCGTAGAAGTGGATGTCGCCATGCCCAAGGCCGGCGAAGTGCTGTTGCGGGTGGTTGCCTCCGGCGTGTGCCATACCGACGCCTACACCCTCTCGGGCGCCGATCCGGAAGGCATCTTCCCGTCGATTCTCGGCCACGAAGGCGGCGCAGTGGTCGAAGCCATCGGTGAGGGCGTGACTTCCGTTGCGGTCGGCGACCATGTGATCCCGCTGTACACCCCGGAATGTGGCCAGTGCAAATTCTGCCGCTCGGGTAAAACCAACCTGTGTCAGGCCATTCGCTCCACCCAGGGCAAAGGCTTGATGCCCGATGGCACCACGCGTTTTTCCTACAAAGGTCAGCCAATTTTCCATTACATGGGTACCTCGACGTTCTCCGAGTACACCGTGCTGCCGGAAATTTCCGTGGCCAAGATTCCCAAAGAAGCACCGTTGGAGAAGGTTTGCCTGCTCGGTTGCGGCGTGACCACCGGTATCGGTGCGGTGATCAACACCGCCAAGGTCAAGCCGGGTGACACCGTCGCCATCTTCGGCCTGGGCGGTATTGGTCTGTCGGCGGTGATCGGTGCGGTCAAGGCCAAGGCCGGACGTATCATCGCCATCGACATCAACCCGGCCAAGTTCGAAATCGCCAAGCAACTGGGCGCCACCGACTGCATCAACCCGAAAGACTACGATCGCCCGATCCAAGACGTGATCGTCGACCTGACTGATGGCGGCGTGGACTTTTCCTTCGAGTGCATCGGCAACGTACAGCTGATGCGCGCGGCCCTTGAGTGCTGCCACAAAGGCTGGGGCGAGTCGGTGATCATCGGCGTTGCCGGTGCCGGCCAGGAAATTTCCACCCGTCCGTTCCAACTGGTCACCGGTCGCGTCTGGCGCGGTTCGGCGTTCGGCGGCGTACGCGGTCGCAGCGAACTGCCAAGCTACGTGGAGATGGCCCAGGCCGGCGAAATCCCGCTGGATACGTTCATCACCCACACCATGGGCCTGGAAGACATCAACAAAGCGTTTGACCTGATGCATGAAGGCAAGAGCATTCGTACCGTCATTCACTTTTGAGGTCGGCCATGAGTCTGGAGAACCTGTCGTGCCAGAAAAGCTTCGGCGGCTGGCATAAACGCTATAAACATCATTCCGATGTGCTCGGTTGCGACATGACCTTCGCAGTCTACCTGCCGCCGCAAGCGGAGCAGGGCGGCAAGCTGCCGGTGCTGTACTGGCTGTCCGGCCTGACCTGCACCGATGAGAATTTCATGCAAAAGGCCGGCGCCCAGCGCATGGCCGCCGAACTTGGTTTGATCATCGTGGCCCCGGACACCAGCCCTCGCGGGCCCGGTGTGCCGGGTGACCCGGACAACGCCTGGGACTTCGGCCTTGGCGCCGGGTTCTACCTGAACGCCACCCAAGAACCTTGGGCCAAGCATTATCGGATGCATGACTATGTTGTGCAGGAATTGCCGGCATTGGTGGAGGCGCATTTCCCTGCGTCCGATAAGCGCGGCATCAGCGGCCACTCCATGGGCGGGCATGGCGCTTTGGTGTGTGCGTTGCGCAACCCGGGGCGTTACCTGTCGGTGTCGGCATTTTCGCCGATCAGCAACCCCATGGACTGCCCATGGGGCCAGAAAGCGTTCTCCCGTTACCTGGGTGAAGAACGTTCAAAGTGGCGCGAGTGGGATGCCTGCGTACTGATCAGTGAAGCCTCGCACAAGCTCCCGCTGCTGGTGGATCAGGGCGATCGCGACGATTTCCTTGCCGTGCAGCTCAAGCCCGAAGCCCTGCAGCAGGCAGCGAAAGCGGCCAACCATCCGCTGGAACTGCGGCTGCAACCTGGCTACGACCATAGCTACTTCTTTATCGCCAGCTTCATCGAAGATCATTTGCGACACCATGGTCGTGCTTTGCTCGGTTAATGTGAGGCAAAAGTAGGTAGAATCACGCCCTGAATTAAATCGGGGCGTTTTTTTATGCGTATTGGCCACGGCTACGATGTGCACCGTTTCGCTGAGGGCGATTTCATCACCTTGGGCGGCGTGCGCATTGCACACCACCATGGGTTGCTGGCTCATTCCGACGGCGACGTTGTGCTGCATGCCTTGAGCGATGCGTTGCTCGGCGCGGCGGCATTGGGTGATATCGGCAAGCATTTTCCAGACACCGACCCCACCTTCAAAGGTGCCGACAGCCGGGTGCTGCTGCGCCATGTGGTCGGCCTGATCCATGCAAAAGGCTGGAAGGTCGGTAATGTCGACAACACTATCGTGGCCCAGGCACCGAAAATGGCACCCCATATCGAATCCATGCGCGCGCTGATTGCCGCGGACCTGCAAATTGAATTGGATCAAGTCAACGTGAAAGCCACCACCACCGAAAAGCTCGGGTTTACCGGTCGTGAAGAGGGCATTGCGGTGCACTCCGTCGCCTTGTTGCTGCGCGCATGAGTGATCTGCAACTGCTGGGCCCGCGGGCCTATGGCGAGGCATTGGGCAGTGCTGTACTGAAAGCCACGGCCGAAGATTTCCAAGTGGACGAAGTGCTCGATATCCCGCTGACCGGCGAGGGTGAGCATCTGTGGCTGTGGGTGGAAAAGCGCGGCTTGAACACCGAAGAGGCAGCGCGGCGTATCGCCAAGGCCGCTAGCGTACCGTTGCGCACCGTCAGTTATGCCGGGCTCAAGGATCGCCAGGCACTGACCCGTCAGTGGTTTAGCGTGCAATTGCCCGGCAAGGCCGACCCGGACATGAGCGCCGCTGAAAACGACAGCCTCACTATCCTCAAAACCGCTCGGCATAAACGCAAGTTGCAGCGCGGCGCACATTCGGCCAACGGTTTCACCTTGCGCCTGACCCAATTGGTGGCCGATACCGCCGCGATCGACGCGCGCTTGCAACTGATTGCCCAGCATGGCATTCCCAATTATTTCGGCGCCCAGCGCTTTGGGCATAACGGTGGCAACGTCGTTGACGCGCGCGACTGGGCAGCGCGCAAAGCCTTGCCCGAGCAACGCAATGTGCGCTCGCGGCTGCTGTCCACCGCGCGCAGTTTTCTATTCAACAAAGTCCTGGCGGCGCGCGTGGCCGATGGCTCCTGGCAGCGCGCCCAGGTGGGCGACTTGCTGGCGTTTACCGACAGCCGCAGTTTTTTCCCGGCGGGCGAGGCCGAGTGCAACGACCCGCGCCTGGCGATCCTGGACCTGCACCCCACCGGGCCGCAATGGGGCGAAGGCGATTCGCCTGCCGCCGGCGCCACCTTCGAGCTGGAACAGGCGGTTGCCGCCAGCGAAGCCGACCTGCGTGATTGGCTGGTGAAGGCGGGCATGAGCCAGGAACGTCGTATTCTTCGACTGCCCATTGGCGGGTTGACGTGGCATTATCCCGGGCCTGACATTCTGCAATTGGAATTCGTCCTGCCGGCCGGATGCTTCGCCACTGTCTTGGTGCGCGAGCTTGTTGATCTGGTGCCGGTGGGGCAGACGGACAGCCCATGCGTATTCTGATATCAAACGATGACGGTGCCACCGCACCCGGCCTTGCCGCGCTCCATGCCGCGCTGCAGGATTATGCCGAGTGCATAGTGGTTGCCCCCGACCAGGACAAGAGCGGCGCCAGCAGTTCGCTGACGCTTGACCGTCCGCTGCATCCGCACGTTCTGCCCAATGGCTTTATCAGTGTGAACGGCACCCCCACCGACTGTGTACACCTGGCGATCAACAGCCTGTTGGAGCAGGAGCCGGACCTGGTGGTGTCGGGTATCAACCTCGGCGCCAACCTGGGCGATGATGTGTTGTATTCGGGCACCGTGGCCGCCGCCCTTGAAGGGCGCTTCCTGGGGCGCACCTCGTTTGCCTTCTCTTTTGCCTCGCGCCAGCTCGACAACCTGCCGACCGCTGCCCATTTCGCACGTTTGCTGGTCGAGGCCCACGGTTCCCTGGACCTGCCGCCGCGTACGGTACTGAACGTCAATGTCCCCAACTTGCCCCTCGACCATATTCGCGGTATCCAGCTCACGCGTCTGGGCCATCGCGCCCGCGCGGCGGCGCCGATGAAGGTGGTCGACCCGCGTGGCAAGGAGGGTTACTGGATCGCGGCCGCCGGTGATGCTGAAGATGGCGGCCCCGGCACCGACTTTCACGCGGTGATGCAAGGTTATGTGTCGATTACTCCGTTGCAACTCGATCGCACCTTCAGTGATGCCTTCGGTAGTCTCGATGGCTGGCTGGAGGGGCTGCGCTGATGGCTCGTGAACAAGACGATCTGCTGCGTCGCGGCATTGGGATGACTTCCCAGCGTACTCGCGAGCGCTTGATCCAGCGCCTGTACGAAGAGGGGCTGTCCAACGCCCAGGTGTTGGAAGTGATCCGGCGCACGCCCCGGCATCTGTTTGTCGATGAGGCCCTGGCCCATCGCGCCTATGAAGACACCGCGCTACCCATCGGGCATAACCAGACGATTTCCCAGCCGTACATGGTTGCGCGCATGAGCGAGCTGCTGCTAGCGGCGGGGCCGCTGGACAAGGTGCTGGAGATCGGTACCGGTTCCGGCTACCAAACAGCCGTGCTGTCGCAGTTGGTGGAACGGGTGTTTTCGGTTGAGCGTATCAAAGTGTTGCAGGACCGCGCCAAGGAACGCCTGGTGGAGTTAAACCTGCGCAACGTGGTCTTCCGCTGGGGAGATGGTTGGGAAGGCTGGCCGGCGCTGGCGCCCTATAACGGCATTATCGTTACCGCAGTGGCCACCGATGTACCGCAGGCATTGCTCGACCAACTGGCACCGGGCGGGCGCCTGGTCATTCCGGTCGGTTCCGGTGAAGTGCAGCAGCTGATGCTGATTGTTCGTGAGGACGAAGGCTTTTCACGACATGTACTGGGTGCCGTGCGCTTTGTGCCCTTGCTCAATGGCCCGCTGGCCTGATCAATTTGCGCGGCCAGTGAATTCTGTTGGCGCGGATGTGTCTTACGGCGGGGTCTATCAAGTCAACATGATGGGTGGCTACATTCCCCGCGCTTGAACATCGGTTTCGCGCGGGTGCCAGTAAAACTTCAGTGCCCAGTTATACTTGCGTCATCTTTCAAGCCTGCTATGGGCGTTCATATTCAGTCACCACAAAGGGAGCGGCGGGTGAGTCTCACAGGTCTTGCGCAGCGTATGAGTAAAACAAGTTTTCAGCGACTGGTGCTTGGCCTTGTGTTCAGTTCCGTGTTGGTCGGCTGTTCAAGCTCGCCAAGCAGTGGCGCACGGGTCGTTGATCGTAACAATTCGGCCCCGCAGAAGCCCACGGTCACCACCGGGCAGTATGTGGTGCGTAAGGGCGACACGTTATTCTCGATCGCCTTCCGTTATGGCTGGGATTACAAGGCTCTCGCAGCTCGAAACAATATTCCTGTGCCCTATACGATCCATCCGGGTCAGACGATCCGCTTCGATGGACGCACAGGCTCGGCCTCTACGACGGTTGTGACAAGCACCGCATCCTCACCTTCGTCCTCCAGTAAAACCACCGTCATTACGCGGCCTGCCGGTACTGCGGCCTCGACCTCCGCCAGCAAACCAGCACCGGCGCCGCAACCTCCTGCAGGTCCTGCACCTACCGGGTGGGGATGGCCCTCAAATGGAGTGCTGATTGGAAAATTCTCTTCAAACGGTAGTTTGAATAAAGGCATTGATATCGCCGGGGATTTGGGACAGCCTGTTTTAGCTGCGTCTGATGGGACGGTGGTGTACGCCGGGAGTGGTCTACGGGGTTACGGCGAACTGGTCATCATCAAACACAGCGATACCTACGTCAGTGCTTACGGTCATAACCGCAGGCTGTTGGTTCGGGAGGGGCAGCAGGTCAAAGTCGGACAGACAATTGCCGAAATGGGGTCAACTGGTACGGACCGGGTGAAACTGCACTTTGAGATTCGCCGTCAAGGGAAGCCTGTAGATCCACTGCAATTCCTACCCCGTCGTTGATGTGTTGCCAGCCTGTTCCTCGCGTAGAAGGAACAGGCTCCAGCGTTGCCAAGGATAAAGGCGTCGCTTGAGCTTGAGGTCGAACTCACCAAAGGACTATAACAATGGCTCTCAGTAAAGAAGCGCCGGAGTTTGACATCGACGATGAGGTTCTCCTTATGGAGAGCGGCATCGCTATGGAATCGATGTCGAATGAGGGACCTGCTACACCTTCAGTTCGAACCAAATCCAAGAACTCCTCCGCGTTAAAGCAACACAAATACATTGATTACACGCGGGCGCTCGACGCGACCCAGCTGTATCTCAATGAGATCGGTTTTTCCCCTTTGCTGACCCCCGAGGAAGAAGTCCACTTTGCGCGCTTGTCGCAAAAGGGCGATCCGGCTGGGCGCAAGCGCATGATTGAAAGCAACCTGCGCCTGGTGGTGAAAATCGCCCGACGCTATGTCAATCGTGGGTTGTCGCTGCTGGACCTGATTGAGGAGGGCAATCTGGGCCTGATCAGGGCAGTTGAGAAATTCGATCCTGAGCGGGGCTTCCGTTTTTCGACCTATGCCACTTGGTGGATTCGCCAGACCATCGAGCGGGCGATCATGAATCAGACCCGGACGATTCGCTTGCCGATCCATGTGGTCAAGGAACTCAATGTCTACCTGCGGGCCGCCCGTGAGCTGACGCAGAAGCTCGATCACGAACCGTCACCTGAAGAGATCGCCAACCTGCTGGAGAAGCCGGTAGGGGAGGTCAAGCGCATGCTTGGTCTCAATGAGCGGGTGTCTTCGGTCGATGTGTCGCTGGGGCCGGATTCGGATAAAACCCTGCTGGACACTTTGACGGATGATCGCCCGACGGATCCTTGTGAGCTGTTGCAGGATGATGATTTGTCTCAAAGCATCGACCAGTGGCTGTCTGAACTCACGGACAAGCAGCGTGAGGTGGTGATTCGCCGCTTCGGCCTGCGCGGTCATGAGAGCAGCACCCTGGAGGATGTGGGCCTGGAGATTGGGCTGACCCGTGAGCGGGTGCGTCAGATCCAGGTGGAAGGGCTCAAGCGCTTGCGTGAGATCCTGGAGAAGAATGGCCTGTCGAGCGAGTCGTTGTTTCAATAGCGGCGCAGTTTGAATGCCTGAATAGGGGAGGGGGCTTGCCCCCGATAGCGGTGTATCAGTCAAAGCAAGTTGAAGTGCGCCCCAAAAGT